>JAOUEZ010000086.1 GCA_029858465.1 Thermoplasmata archaeon
CGAGAGAATAAAGAATGCGCTCATCGACATCGAGAGGAAGACCGGAAAGCTGTCGCTCGATTTTCTGAGGGACATGAACGAGAAGGATGCAGATATTTGGCTCAGCCAGCTGAAGGGGGTCGGGCCTAAGACTCGCGCGATAATCCTTCTGTTCGCGCTGAGAAAGAATGCATTCCCGGTTGATACGCACATTCTGCGAGTGACGAAGAGGCTGGGATTGATAAGAAAACAGGCAGATAGACTGGAGGCGCAGGAAAAAATGGCGCAGCTCTCGAAACCTTCGGATTATTTCAGCTATCATATCAATTTGATACAGCACGGTAGGACCACATGCTCCGCCCTGAGACCTAAGTGCTCCGTCTGCAGGCTTTCAGATATCTGCCTTTGGCCCGACAAGAAAAAATACGGTTGGAAGACAATAGGCAAGAGGAAGAAATGACCGGAAAAAAATATGAAACGCTCGAGCACACCGCGGACATCATGATAAAAGCGTACGGTGACAGCATCGAAGAGTGCTTCGCAAATGCGGCATACGGGCTATTCGACCAGCTTGCGGACTTGAAGGATGTGAGGCCATCAAAGGATTATAGAATCGAGATCGAGGGCAAGGAACCCGAGCAGCTTCTCGTGGATTTTCTCAGCGAGCTTCTGTATCTATTTGATACAGAACTGATTCTGCTATCAGAGTTCGATATCAAATACGACGGAGAGATGTTAGTCGCCAATGCGAAGGGCGAACCGATAGACAAGAAGAGGCACAGGATGAAGCAGGCAATCAAGGCCGTCTCGTATCATGCAATCGAGGTCGCTCCGAAGAAGGGCTACGTGCAGGTATTGTTCGACGCATGACTGCCGTTCCTTTCTTTCCTCATGCTTTTCTGATGCTCGATTGCCTCGTCCATCGATATCTCTCCGCGCGCAACGGCTTCTGCCAGGGAGCGAGAAATGGTCAGCTCGCCGTTGCTGCTGATCCGGCTTTTCCGCTGGATGTCCGATATCTCTCCGTCCGACGGCAAGATCTTCTGTCTCTTGACAGGGCGATAGCCGGGTGTGAGCGCGATCTCGATAGCCGCATCTTCATCGCCGTGATCCGAAATCCTGCTTGTGTTGCTCTCGTCGACAATCTCTATCGGTATCCCCATGTCCCAGATAGCGTTGAATATTCTGTTCCTCCTCGTCCTGTCACCGTTACCTATTCTGACAAGAACTTGATCGCACCTGTAATAATCGAGGTATTCTTTGACAAGGTTCGAAACAGCCTCGGGCGATTTGACTACCGTGGTATCGATCAGCGAATGGTCGGCCAAGACCGCGACCCCGGTCTTGATGCCAGGGTCGATGCCGATTGTCAGATTCCTAATCGTTCCATCCAGGAGCAACGCGGCCTTGATCTCCTTGATTATCTGTGGCACCTTCTCAATATTGCATTTCAACATCCTGCAATGACATTTCGGAGGCGCGTCCTGATCGGTAGTGATGAGTGCCCCGATGTCATGGGGAATCTCTCGAGAAGAATTGACGATCTCGAACGGTACGCCATTGGCTCTGAGAGCTTCGATGAGCTCGAACATCAGCTTCGCGTCAGAGATGAGCACCCCGACTTTTCTCATGACATCACAGTCAAAAATGCTCTGGCCAAAGATATTCTTTTCCCATGTAATCCGCGATCTATCTCATGACCTCGGGCGGTCTTGGCTTTTCGGCGTAATCCCCCAATGATTCGTCGAGCTGTTTGAGCAACGACTTCTGCTCTTTGGTGAGGCGCTTCGGTACTGATATCACGACGCGAGCCAAGATGTCTCCGTTGCCGTATCCTCGCGGATCCGGCATGCCCCTGCCCCTCAACCTGAATATCGTTCCCGACTGCGTGGATGGAGGAATGGTGAGCATCGCGTTGCCGTCCATTGTAGGTATCTTGACCTCGTCTCCCAGAACCGCCTGAGAGATCGTTATCGGAATCTCGATCAAAAGATCGTTCCCGTCCCTTACGAAATATTTATGAGGCGCTAAGTGCAGAATAACGAAGAGGTCTCCTGGCGGTCCGCCGCGGGGACCCGCCTCTCCAGCGCCTCTGACCCTGAGGCGCATGCCAGAATCTGCCCCTTTGGGAATGGTAATCTCTATCTTGCTGGTCTTCTGAGTCTGTCCGCTGCCCTTGCAGGTCTTGCAGGGGTTGGTATTCTTTGTTCCCGTGCCCCTGCATTTTGGGCAAGCAGAAATTGTAACGTACTGCGCAAAGCCCCTCGATTGGCTGCGACGCACCTGCCCTGAGCCACCGCAGGTATCGCAGTTCTCGAGCTTTCCGTCTGCGGACCCCGTGCCCTTGCATTCCTCGCACGGAACGGCATGAGGCAGGTTGACCTTCTTCTCCGCGCCACGATATGCCTCCTCGAGGGTTATTTCCAAATCATATCGAAGCGAGGCCCCCTGCGCAGGCCCTGCTCTCGCCCGACGTGACGAGCCGCCGAAGAATTGGCTGAATATGCTGTCACTAAAACCGAATCCTGATAATCCGCTGAACAGATCCTCGATATCCGAAAAGTGTGTGAAGTCCGACCAGTCGAATCCTCCGCCCCTGAAGGTGGACTGTACCCCCGCATGGCCGTAAGCGTCATAGAGTTTCTTCTTCTCATCGTCGACGAGAACCTCATATGCCTCCGAGAGCTCCTTGAACTTCTCCTCGGCGACTTTCCTTTCGAGCTTCGAGACATCGGGATGATACTCTCTCGCGAGCTTGCGGTAAGCCTTCTTTATCTCGTCCTTCGCGGCGTTCTTGCCCACGCCGAGCACTTCGTAATAGTCTCTCTTCTCGGCCATTCTTGAGCTCCTCGAAACGATGAATGAAATATTGACCGGGAGTGGCCTCTCCCGACATTTGAAAGTTTGCCTAGTCGACTATCCGATAATCAGCATCGACGACCCCATCGTCGCCTCCACCTCCGGTCTCGTCCGGTCCTCCTGACGGCGGCGGTGTTCCTGGCCCGGTTTCAGGTCCCTGTGGACCTGTCTGCCGGTAGGCTGCCTGGGCAGCCTCGTTCAGCAGCTTTGTCAGCTCCTGCATAACCTCTTTGATCTTTGCGAGATCTCCTCCGGGAATCATCTCGCGAAGCTGTTTGGCCTTCTCGACGATTTTGTTCTTCAAATCTTCGCCGATTTTCGATGCGAGTTCCTCGGCAGTCTTCTCGGCCGCATACGCCAGCGACTCCGCCTGGTTCTTCAACTCGACCGACTCTCTCCTCTTCTTGTCTTCATCAGCGAACTGCTGCGCCTGCTGGACTGACTTATCGATCTCGTCCTTGGACAGCTTGGTCGCGGCAGTGATGGTTATGGACTGCTGCTTGTTCGTCGCGAGGTCCTTTGCCGAGACATTCATGATGCCGTTAGCATCGATGTCGAATGTAACCTCGACCTGGGGAATCCCCCTCGGCGCCGGCGGGATGCCGATCAGGTGGAATTTTCCCAATGATGTGTTGTCGGAAGCCATCGGCCTCTCTCCCTGCAATACGTGTATCTCAACCGCAGTCTGATTGTCCGCGGCTGTTGAGAATGTCTCCGACTTCCTCGTCGGAATCGTCGTGTTCCTGTCGATTAGCTTCGTGAAGACTCCTCCGAGCGTCTCGACGCCGAGCGTCAGCGGAGTGACATCCAGCAGTAGAATGTCCTTCATCTCTCCCGAGATGACCGCTCCCTGGATTGCAGCTCCGATAGCCACGCATTCCATCGGGTCGACACCCCTGACGATCTTCGTCCCGAGATTCTTCTCGACGAATTTCTGGACAAGAGGCATCCTCGTCGGCCCGCCGACAAGTATGATCTTGTCTATCTGTTCCGCCGAGAGTTTGGCGTCCCTGAGGGCGTTGTCGATCGATATCTTGCACTTCTCGACAATTGGCGTCACCAGCTCTTCCAGCTTCGCCCTTGTTATCTTCATCGTGAGATGCTTCGGACCGTTCTGGTCAGCGGTGATGTACGGAAGGTTCAGCTCGGTCTCTATCGTCGACGATAACTCCACCTTCGCCTTCTCGGCCGCCTCGCGGATCCTCTGCATCGCCATCTTATCCTTCGTGAGGTCGAAGCCCTGTTCCGCCTTGAACTGCTTGACGATGAAGTCGATCATTGCGTTGTCCATGTCTGTCCCGCCCAGCTGCGTGTCGCCGCTGGTCGAGATGACCTCGAACACTCCCTCGCCGAACTCCATGATAGTAACATCGAGCGTGCCGCCACCGAAATCGAACACGAGTATCTTCTGCTCCTTCTCGGACTTGTCGATACCGTATGCGAGGGCTGCCGCGGTCGGCTCGTTGATGATCCTGACCACTTCCAGGCCTGCGATCGTTCCGGCATCCTTGGTAGCCTGTCTCTGATTATCGTTGAAATATGCTGGGACTGTGATCACTGCCTTCTCTATCTTCGTCCCGAGATAGGCCTCGGAATCCCTCTTTATCTTCTGCAGAATGAACGCAGATATCTGCTGGGGGGAGTATTCCTTGCCGCGCATATTGACCTTGTAATCAGACCCCATCTTCCTCTTGATGGCCATCACGGTCCCTTCGGGATTGGACACAGCCTGTCTCCTTGCCGGCTCCCCGACGAGCACCTGACCATCTTTCGTGAAGGCGACGTACGAAGGGAATGCCTTGCCGCCCAAAGTCGTTCCTTCCGCGCTCGGGATAATTGTCGACTTACCGTTCTCGACTACTGCGGCCGCCGAGTTACTCGTCCCGAGATCTATTCCCAATATCTTTGCCATTTCATCTCACGCTCCTATTACTCTTGCTTCCTTTATTCCGTTGAATTATCTTGATTCTCATCATATTCATTCTTTTTCTCTTTTCTGCAGACGATCACTCTTGCTGGCCTTATGACCTTGCTTCCCATTCTATACCCCTTCTGCAGGCATTCGACTATCTCGCTGTCTTCTCTCGATTCGTCATCGACCTTAGAAACGACCTCGTGCTGGAACGGGTCGAGCGTGCATTTTGTGGAAATCTCCGACACGCCCTGTCTCTTTAGCACTTCCTTCAGATTCTTATGCATCATCTCGAGGCCTTTTCGGGACGTCTCTTCGTCATTGTCCTTAGAGTTCGCGAGCGCACGCTCGAAATCGTCCAGAATCAACAACAGCTCGATGACGAGCCGCTCGGTCGCGAGCGAGATTATCTCCTCTTTTTCCTTCGTGCATCTTTTTTTATAATTCTCGAAATCCGCCTGAAGGCGCTTCATCTTGTCGACATTCTCGTTGTTCTTCTTCTCCAGCTCATCTACATACTTCTTCAGCGACTCGATCTGCTCTTCTTCGAGAAGTTCCTCTTCTTCTGACTCATCTTCGTGATTGTCATCATGATCGTTTTCATCCTCGTCTGCAGGTTCTTTTATTTCCAGTCTCAATCCGGCCGACCCTCCGTGTGCGCGATGCATTGCAGATTGCCTGCACTCTCCTTAAACCGTCCGCTCCTCCTTCAGACCCGATAAAATGTTTTCGAAAGGGTTTCTTGAAGTGGTTTTAGGGACGGTTTTGTCCTTAGTACTCCTCGTCCATGCCGCCCATGCCGCCCATTCCGCCAGGTCCGCCGGGCATGCCAGGACCGCCTTTTCCACCGGGAGCTCCGCCGCCCTTCGATGCGATGACGTCATCAATCCTCAGGATCATGACAGCCGCCTCTGTGGCCGAATTGATGGCCTGCTTGCCGACCCTGATAGGCTCGAGGACTTTCTCCTTCTCCATGTCGACAATCTTGCCCGTGAACACGTTGATTCCGGCGCGCTTCTTGCCGTCCTTGTGAGCCTTCCTCAACTCGATGAGCACATCAATCGGGTCCAGTCCAGCATTCTCCGCAAGGGTCACCGGGACGATCTCCATCGCATCCGCGAAGGAATCAATCGCAATCTGCTCCCTGCCGCCCACTGAGGCCGAATACTCCCT
>JAOUEZ010000087.1 GCA_029858465.1 Thermoplasmata archaeon
TCATAGGCCAAATACGTAATCGTTCGATTTCAATAGTGATACTCTCTTTCCTATTGGTATCGGAGAAGCGCCAATAAAAATCTGTCATTAATTCTCCTGTTCAAATCAATGGCCAGCAGATAATGACTTTTTGCATATAAATCGTGTGTATCAGCAAAATTTCGGTAAAAATATCTCATTCGATGTCCATATGTGGCTATTTGAATTGAGAGCGACATCCTTTAAACCGTCGATTTCGATTACGGGCTCGGAAAGGGGGGATGGCTTTGATATCCCATATCAGGAGCAATACCACCACTTGTGGAGACAGAATCATAATCACAATCGATCTACCAGAAGATTGCAGGCTTAATTCGGATCTTGTGAGGGAGAGATTTGCAGAAATATTTAGAAAGGGGATTCTCAGGGACCTTTGTCAGGGTTGTCCGCTTGAGAAAATCTCTGATCCAAAGACAATTCGATGATTCTTCGGCCTGTTGCATTCCTTCGTAGAATCAATTCATGGTCTATTGCTCGTCTCACGAATTCTGAAACGGATTTGATCCCCCACTCGGGATGACTATCAATCTCTTTGGAAATCGCTTTCCAAAGTGGCGGATCAAGCTTGATCGTGATGCGGTTATCGGACTTGATAACCTTCTTTCTCCTTGCCAGAATTCTCACGCCCTAGTGACATACGATATTGTTTTACCAATCATATAAATTCTGTGAATTTGATATTCTTTCATAAAAATATATGTATCCCTACTGCACTACTACAGTCGCCCATAAGTGGGAGGGAAATCTTGAGGGGAACCTGTGATGGAAAATATTTATTGCTCCCCCATAAATTTATTGAATATTCGACGAAGATGAGCAGAAGAATTTCCATGGGTTGTCTCCTTGAGGATGCGGGAGATAATGACTGCGGCTTCCCGTGCATCACTCCCACTGAGGGTCATTTTTTCCCGACTGCAAAGATTTCGTTATTGATTACGACTCGGAAGCTCAACTACTTTTTATTTAACTGGGATAAGGTGTGATTCTATTGCTGGAAGAGAAGAAGATTTGCGACATATTGCCCTTCGTTCCTCTCATCGCATCCTGCATCGACAAGGATCTACCGTTCAATATGAGGCGCGCTGCATTGATCAAGAAATGCTATCCTGGTCTTTGGAATATCTTTGAAACATATAGCATCACACACATCAGGGAAGATCTGAAAAAAATGGCAGGTCATAGCATATATAACGACATGATCCGAATCATCCTCACTCCTAAAGGCGAGAGCTGGCTAAGAGAAGCAATAATGACTGTGCATAAGTCCGATTCGATAACAAGCATCGAGAACGAGAGTATCGGGATTAATCTTGAAAAGCTCATTGAAGAAGAGGAAAAAGAAAAATAATGATTTTGAAGTGGGCCCGGTCGGATTTGAACCGACGACCAACTGGTTATGAGCCAGTCGCTCCACCGGACTAAGCTACGGGCCCTCCTGTTTTTAGAATAAACCTTAACCCAGTAGATAACGGTTTCCAAGACCTTGTCAAATAATGATGGCGCCGTCGATCGGGCTCGAACCGATGACCTTCCGGTTAACAGCCGGATGCTCTACCAACTGAGCTACGACGGCATGGCGCGGATGCTCCTTATCTATAGCTCGTAGATAAGACTTTTGCATTGCTGGACAATAATTCATTCCAGCTGCTCGCGGAGTTCCTGGACCGTCGAGTTCAAAGATTCAAGACTCTTCTTCAGGTTGTCGAGAAAATCCTGCAGCTTCGCGGTAGTGATCGCGCCGTCCGGAGATGGTTCGATCAATCCTTCCTGCTCAAGAATCCTGAGAGAGTAGCGCACCTTGTGCTGAGGGAACGCGAGCATCTCGGAAAGACGGATTATTCCAATGGGCTCGTTGTCCATGATCGCTTTCAGAAGTGCGACGTGCCTCTGAAGTAGATCGATTTCAGTCTCGATACGGCTTGTCAATGTATTCTTTGCCCTATCTTTCATCGTGCCCACCGATGTACATACTTTGACATGACGCATGATAGCAATTGAAATATTTTAAGGAGATTGAGCAACACCTTTCAGGATTTTGATAAGCCAGTAAATAGAAATTCGCCTTTTATGGACACAATAACGGCATATTGCGCTGTCTATCAATAATGCCACTCAGTGACTAAGTTTAAAATAATTTGATGTACTGAATCGGATGCGTGTCCATAGTCACGATGGGATCGCTGACCAAGCGATTCGGCCAGAAACTTGCATTGAACAATGTTTCATTGGAAATTGAAGAGCGAGAGATGTTCGGTCTGTTCGGGCCGAACGGTGCGGGGAAGACAACTCTTCTGAGGATATTGACCGGCCAGCTCGAGCAGGATTCAGGCAGCGCGTCGGTCATGGGGATAGATGTAAAGAAGAAACCGATGGATGTCAAGAAGCTGATCGGGATAGTGCCCGAAGTCGAATCCCCTCCGACATATCTGACCTCATATGAGTATCTCTATTTCGTTGCCAAAATCAGGAACATCGATGATATTGACAGGAAGATCGGGCAATGGTTCGATTTCTTCGAGCTTCATGATTCGAAGAATGTTATATGCCGGGACCTCAGCAAGGGGATGCGGCAGAAGCTGATGATCGCCAGTGCTTTCATTCATGAGCCTAAGCTGGTATTCCTCGATGAACCTTTCATCAATCTAGATCCTATATATCAGAGAAAGCTCAGGGAATTTCTGACAGAGTACATCGACGGCGGCGGAACGGCGTTCCTTTGCTCTCATATTCTCGAGATAGCGGAGAAGTTGTGCGACAAGGCTGCGATAATCTCAGAAGGCAAAATTGTCGCAGAAGGAAGTCTGAAGGATCTCGTGAGGGAAGGGGGACATCTCGAAGATCTATTCATGAGGCTCGTGAAGAAAGGAGGCTGAGCCATGATGAGGACCTTGATTCGGCTCATGCTCAAGGAGGAGCTCAGGACTCACACGACCTATTCTGGCCAGAGATTCTTCACATTCCCAATCGTTGTCTTCATTTTCGCATTGATACTCGCGCTCTTTATGGAGAGATTACTTGTTGAGGCCAGTCTCTCCCAGCTCATGCTATTGGCACTCGCGTCCGCCTTCATCTACGGCATCGGAGTGGGCAGCTTCGGATTCATGGGAAGGCAGTACATAGAAAAACGGTACGGGACGCAGAATTACATCGTGGCCATGCCGTCTCTGCTGCCGATAACATACAGAAAAACATTCCTCGGGCTGTACATCCGCGATTCGATATTTTACATCCTGTTGGTCCTTGTGCCGGCCGTCGCAGGACTTCTCGTCGCATCTCCTTTTACAGGGTTCAAGATCACAAGCATATTGTTCTTCTTTGTAGCGGCCGTGCTCAGCTTCCAGATAGGCACAAGCATCAGCTTCTTCGGGTCGATTCTATACAACCGCAGCTCGCTCGCATTCATCACATTCACATCAGTACTGATCGCACTCGTGATCCTCGGCGGAGCACTCAAAGTCTTTGATATCCAGCTAATTGTACCAGCGTTGGGCTTCGAGTTCTCGTTGCCGCCATTCGCGGCTGATTACCAGTCGGCTCTGTTGTTCTTGACCGTCTCTTTGGCGATGATTTTCGCCCTTATCGGATTGAGCATTGCTCTAATGAAATTCAATTTCATTGTCAGAGATTCGAGACACGAGTCAATACTTCCGAAATACATTGAGATGTTCAGTCTATCAAAGAGCTACAAGAACCTCGTTGGCAAGGAGTTCGTCGACCTCCGGAGGAGCGGGACGATCGGAAAAATGTCCTTCTCGTTCATACTTCCGCTCGTCTTCCTCTCGTTCACGTCCTGGTTCGTCAATACTGGCCTCGGCATAGAGGTCGGCTTCAACACGGTATTCTACGGCGCGATGGTCGGTTTCCTGGGTGTATTATTGTATAGCTGGCTCAACAATGTCGACAGCGCTGACTACTACTCTCTGATTCCGGTGACCGTGCCTCAGGTGATCAGGGCGAGGTTGATAGTGTTCCTATTCCTCACACTGGGAATCAGCACAGCGTTCGTCGTAATAATATCAATAATGAACAACGAGGTCGACATCCTCTGGCTGGCGCTCCTTGTGATGTTCATCACATCGATCTACATGGTAGTCATGACAGCCTATTTGACAGGTCTCAGGACGAACACTTTCCTGTTCGACATGGGCATAATGGGAAGGTTCGCGATCATGTCGTTCCTGCCCGACGTCTGTCTCACAATCCTCTCTTTCAGCCTGAGGACCGACCCGCTTTTCTCCGCCTCATCGATAATTTTAGTCCTCGCAATACTAATCGGAACGACCATCATATTGTTAAAAGGGATCGAGACGAAATGGCGCCGCACCGGCTTCGATATCTGAGCATTTTGCAACCAAATTTTTAGTGATTGGAAAATTAAATATTGATTATTTAATTAATAATAAAAAATTATAAACTGGCATGAAAAATTTCCTTAAATACTAAAATTTTTACCACCTATCATCTTTATATTTACACATGCATATAGAGGATGTACATGAGTAGAATCAAGGTCATCACCGACCCATCCGATCTTGTTCCAATGTTTCGGGCGGTTGATACGACCGTAAAAAGAGAAGTTCTGAAGCTGATAACTCTCGAATGGCACACTTCGAAGGAGATCGAGCAGCTTTTCGGACAGGAAGGAAGGGAGGCGCTCACGTTCTTCGAGAAGATGAAGCTGGTTGAGACGAGATGGCAATCATCCTCGGACCAGCAGCCGGAGAAGGCCTATCACACATACTACACGTCGTTCCATATCAACGCCTCATGGCCTGTGTACGAGATATCCGATGTCCTGGCTGCGGCGGTAATGGATGATAAGGAGTTCAAGAGAATCGAGAAGAAAATCCTTGATCTCGTGGGAGACCAGGGCAAGTTCGCCGGGGACATCGCGGAGGCTCTGGGTGTGACCTTCACGATGCTGAAGAGCCTTGTGAAAAGGAGCGCGAAGCTGGAGTACCGCGGACACAGGATCGAGCGCAGAAAAGATGCCGAACCCTGATATGCTCCGATGAGAGGTAATCATTGTGTTGAAGGTGCTGAGGATAGGCCATCGCCCTTCACGGGACAAGCGCATCACAACGCATGTTGCGCTGGTCGCGAGAGCGCTCGGCGCGGACGGCATAATCATCTCGACCAGGGATCAAGAGATCGAAAAGACTGTCAGATCGGTCGCCTCGAGGTTCGGCGGGAAATTCGAAATCGATACGGGAGTGTCTTGGAAGCAGGCGCTCAAGGAATGGAAGGGTATCAAGGTGCATCTCACAATGTACGGCGTTCCCATCGATGAGGCTATTGAGGACATAAGGGGGAAGGATGTGATGGTCATAGTTGGAGCGGAGAAAGTCCCCGCGGATCTTTACCATCTGGCGGATCACAACATATCCGTGGGTAGCCAGCCACATTCTGAAGTCGCGGCCCTGGCGATTTTCTTAGACCGATATTATGAAGGAAAGGAATTTGATAGATGCTTCGATAATGCTCGACTGAGAATAATTCCCAACCCAAGGGGGAAATCTATTGTCGACTCAGGCAAAAACGAAACGCGATAAGAAAGAAGTAAAAAAGGAATCGAAGAAGATTCCGTCCAAGGAAGAAGCCCTAAAGATACTGAGATCTCAGGGAGCGGATGATCATGTCATCGTGCATTGTAAATCCGTCAGCGCGCTCGCTTTCAATATCGCCAAGCGCATAAAGAGGCCGGTCGATCTGGACCTTGTTCAAGTCGGAGGCTTGCTTCACGACATCGGCAGGAGCAGCACTCACGACATCGAGCATGCCGTCGAAGGGGGAAAAATCGCGAAGC
>JAOUEZ010000088.1 GCA_029858465.1 Thermoplasmata archaeon
TGGTATTGCCAAGGTCATAGGCTGCATTCATAGAATTGGTGGTCATATAAGTACCGTAGTAGGACAAGTTGATCCAGCCTGTGTTCGGCCTGCCGGCGTTTCCGTCAAGGTCGGGCACGAAATAGACATTGTTTGTCGTTGAGTCCCCGGTCCTTGTGTGGCAGTCCGTGACATTCTGCGCCATTATCCTCATCCTGTACGGCGCCCAGATGCTGTATCCAACATCGACATCAGGTGCTGTCATGGTCGAGTAAGGCCCGTAGTAGAAGATGTGCGGGTAAGTGTTTCTGAGGATCTTCTCCCCGTATCCCGGGTCTCTCAGATAGAACCATCCCGGCATCCCGTCGACATCTTGATGCCTGTTGACATCCTCAAAAGTTATTCCGCCGGATCTGTTCCAATCAAAGTCCGGAAGATACATGTGGAACATGTCTTCCACGACGTAAGTCACCTCTCTCTGGCCGTTGTTTGCCTTTATACTCGAAGGAATCTGAGTTCCCTGTTGGACGTCCGGTTTGATAAGAGCGGGAAGAACCATTGCGATTGCGGAGGCAATCAATATTATGACGATAGCAACCGCAATTACTTTCTTGCCCACAAAAAATCTCCCTTTGTCAACTTCCGTTTTGTCCAATATTGGAGAATCTCTTGTGTCCATTTTACAAACCCCTTTAACCCCTAAATTGCGAGGGGAAAACTATTGCGGATTAAGTATTTCTTTGGATATATATGCTACTATCCTTCAGACATCCCCTCTGGGGGGATATTTTCATAATTATCGCGCCAAATTGACATTTCGCATAGATTTGTATTTTTTTCAAAGCTTAGAAAGGAAAATAATCGGAAAAGGAAAAATCAAGAATTTAAGACAAAAACCGCATAAAATCTTTATAGAGCATGGGATGATTTGAGTCTCAGATGGCTCGTTCCGCATATTCGAAGGAGTTGGCAATTCTTGGTCTTTTGCTAGGAGTACTGGTAGTACTGCGGATCGAGAGCCCGTGAGATGCATAAAATTTTAAGGCGTCTTGCGGGTGATGATGAGCGTTATGGAGGTTGTGTGATTGAAAGGTGCTAAAGTCGTCGTGGAGCTATTGGAAAGACAGGGAGTCGAAGTAGTCTTCGGCATACCTGGTGGAGTATTGCTGCCGCTTTACGACGAGCTTGTAGATGCGAAATTCAGGCACATCCTCGCACGCCATGAGCAATGCGTCGGGCACATGGCCGATGGCTATGCAAGGGCATTGAGAAAACCCGGAGTGTGCATCGCAACATCCGGCCCAGGAGCAACGAACCTCGTGACGGGTGTCGCGACGGCGTTCATGGACTCATCCCCATTGGTCGCAATAACCGGTCAGGTTGCAACTGGAGTTCTTGGTGCTGATGCCTTTCAAGAGGCCGATTCGTTCGGCATCATGATGCCGATCACCAAGCATAATTTTAGAGTCATGGATCCGAAACAGCTGCCAAAGACGATGATCAGGGCTTTCAAAATTGCTACCACGGGTAGGTTTGGTCCGGTCCATATCGACATCCCTATCGATGTGCTGACATCGGATATCCCCGAGAAGGAGTTGAGCAAGGACTATCCGATACCAATCCCAAAAAGGAATCTCTCTCAGATGCTCGACGCGGTCAAGATACTCGAATCAGCAGAAAGACCTGCGATCTTGGTAGGCGGAGGTGCGATATGGTCGAATTCAGGATTGGAGATAATCAAGCTCGCTGAGATACTGATGGCCCCCATCATAACGACCCTGATGGGGAAAGGCGTCGTGCCTGATACTCATCCTCTGGTCCTAGGAGTCGTAGGAATGCACGGCAGGCAGGGCGCAAATTATGTTCTCCATAATTGTGATACATTGCTAGCCGTAGGCACAAGATTCAGCGACAGAGTCACTGGAAAAGTCAGTGATTTTGCAAGGAATACAAAAATCATCCATGTCGACATAGACGCGTCAGAGATCGGCAAGAACGTCAAGGGGCACATCGGACTGGTCGGAGATGCATGGACCGTGACTAATGCGCTGATTGCAGGACTGCAGTCGCGGAAGATAAAGCAGTCAGAATGGAAGAAGCGGATCAAGGAGATCAAGGAGGCTTGCACTTGCGATTTCGATCTCTCAGGCGAGCCTATCAAACCCCAGAAAGTCATCAAGGAGCTCTCAAGATACCTGCCAGATGATGCAATCGTGACGACCGAGGTCGGACAGAACCAGATGTGGATGGCGCACTTCTTCGAAATGTCTGGAACGAGACAGTTCATCACTTCTGGCGGCCTGGGCACGATGGGCTTTGGCTTTCCTGCATCAATAGGGGCGAAGGTTGCCAAACCGGAGAAGGCAGTCTGCGACGTCGCGGGCGATGGCAGCCTTCAGATGGTCTCACAGGAGTTCTCGACCGCGGTTGAGAACAATATCCCGGTGATAGTGTGCCTCATGAACAATGGCTGGCTGGGCATGGTCAAGCAATGGCAGAAATTGTTCTATGAAAAAAGATATATGGCGACAATGCTTGGGCGTTCCCCAGATTTCGTCAAACTTGCACAGGCCTACGGGGCCGATGCGATCAGGGTGGAAAAACCGTCAGAAATCAAGGAAGCGATAAAGCGCGCGGTGAAGAGCGATGTCGCATACCTTATCGACGTAGTGATAGACCCTGAGGAGGACATCCTTCCGATGATTCCGCCTGGCAAGAAATTGACGGACACAATCTATGGAAGATGCTGTTTCAGCATCAAAGGATGAAGAGTGTGAGAGATATGGTCGCAGTGATATCCATGCTCGTCGATGACGAACCAGGAGTCATGCAACGGGTCATGGGAGAGTTTACGCGCAAGAGGATAAACGTCGAGACAATCGTCGTGGGCAAGTGCGAGAAGCCTGACAAGGCAAGGATCGTCCTTTCGGTAACGGATCCGGTCAAAGCACAGGCGGTTATAGAGCACTTGAGGATGCTTCAGGAGGTAAACGAGGCGGAGACCGTCGACGAGTCGAGACATGAGTCTTATCTGCTGATGATGAACGACTTTGGAAAGGCAAGAATGACGGGCTCGATCGAAGAGTTGAGCAATGTAATTGAAAAGAGCCAGCCGAAGAAATACATCTCGACGGTCAGCGCGCTTTGAATCAATTCTATGAATTTCTTGAGAGGTGATGTCGATGGCGAAGATATACTATGAAAAAGATGCCGATCTTGGCATACTGAAAGGAAAGAAAATATGCTGCGTCGGCTACGGAATCCAAGGAAGGGCACAGTCTCTGTGTCTGAAAGACAGCGGCGCTAATATCGTGATTGGACTGATAAAGGATCCGACCTGGAATCAGGCGGTCAAGGACGGAATGAATGTCAAGCCCGTCGCAGATGCCGTAAAGGGCGCCGACATAGTGATGATGCTGATTCCGGACCAGCTGCAGAAGATGGTTTACGAAAAGGATGTCGCACCAAACCTGAAAAAGGGCGCTGCAATTGATTTTGCTCACGGCTTCAACATCGTTTTCAAGAGGATCATCCCACCGAAAGATTCGGATGTTATAATGGTCGCCCCGAAGGGTCCTGGGAAGCTCGTGAGGAGTACTTTCGAGGAGGGGTTCGGAGTACCAGCTTTAGTCGCCATCGAGCAGAATGCGTCCGGCAAAGCATTGCAGATAGCACTCGCCATCGCGAAGGCTTTAGGTGCCACGAGAGCGGGAGTGATTCAGACCACATTCAAAGAAGAGACTGAGACCGATCTGTTCGGAGAGCAGGTCGACCTCTGCGGCGGATGCTCGGAGATGATAAAGAAATCTTTCGAGGTTCTCGTCGAGGCGGGATATCAGCCTGAAATCGCATATTTTGAGGTCCTTCACGAATTGAAACTTATTGTCGACTTGATACAGGCTGGCGGAGTCGAAGGGATGTGGAGGAACGTGAGCAACACTGCCGAATACGGTGGGAGAACTCGCGGCCCTGTCATCATGGATGATTCTGTAAAGGAAAAAATGAGAAGGGCACTGAAGGACATCCAATCGGGTAAATTCGCAGATGAATGGATGAAGGAATACGAGGCCGGACTGCCTAGGCTGAAGAAGCTCAGGGAAGAGGGGACCAAGGAGCAGATAGAGGTCGTCGGAGCAGACATCCGAAGAATGTTCTCGAAGAAGTGATCTCGTGAAATTTGGCTCCTTCATCCCCAAAGGAGAGTCCGTCGTCTTCCCGGGAAGAATCATTGGAGATCTTATTGAGCAGCTTGATGCTAAATCCATGATTGAAGTCATTGCCAATCAAGGAGAATCGGACGCAATCGCGAATCATCCGCTTAAAGAAGTGAAATTCGTCGCTCCTATCCAGCTACCGACAAAGATAATCTGCGTCGGTCTAAACTACAGGGAGCATATCACCGAGCTCGGTCATCAATTTCCCTCCGAACCGGTAATTTTCTCAAAACCTTCAAGCGCGATTATTGGCCCCGGTGATACGATAATTCTTCCCGGGGCGACCAGTCACGTCGATTATGAGGGAGAGGTCGCAATAGTCATAGGAAAAAAAGGATTGAATATAGAAAATCCGAAAGCGCACATCTTCGGCTATACATGTTTCAACGATGTGACTGCAAGAGACATCCAGAGAATCAGTCAAGATTGGACGCGTGCGAAAGGATTTGACACATTTGCGCCCATGGGGCCTGCAATATCAACCGAGCGGCCCAAATGGATAATGACTCATCTCAACGGCAAGCGAGTGCAGCATTCGTCGACCTCGGACATGATATTCGGGTTCGAAGAATTGGTGAAAAATATCTCCCGAGTGATGACACTTCTCCCAGGAGATATCATCGCGACAGGAACACCGTTAGGCGTCGGGAAGTTGAAGGAGAATGACAAGATATCAGTTGAAGCAGATGGAATAGGAATGCTCGAAAATCTCGTGGCTGACGAGAAATCGACATGATTTGGAACTCAAGTTGACGAGACATCCTTAAATGTCATCAGGATTATTCTTGACGATAGGAGCGGATATCCGATGGTTTCGATAGAACCAACGAAGTACATCTGGGCGAACGGCAAGATGCTGAATTGGGATGATGCCAAAGTGCATGTCCTTACTCATGGGCTTCATTACGGCACAGGAGTTTTCGAGGGGATCCGCTGCTATGAGACTGTTCTGGGTCCTGCAATATTCAGATTGAAAGACCACATGAGGAGATTGGAGCATTCGGCAAATATCTTGGGTATGAAACTACCGTTCACCATCGATCAGCACTGCACAGCGGCAAGAGAACTTGTGAAGGCAAATGGCCTTAAGTCGTGCTACATCAGGCCAATTGCGTTCTTCGGTGTTTCAGGAATCGGAGTCAACCCTACAGGTTATCCTGTGGAAGTATACATGGCGGCTTTCGGCTTCGGCGCCTACCTCGGAGAGGAGGGATTGAAAAACGGCATATCAGCAGGCACGTCATCCTGGAGAAGGATTTCTCCCGCATCCCTTGCAACCGTTGGCAAGATATGTGGACACTATGTCAACTCGGCGCTTGCGAACACTGAGGCAAAAAAAGCGGGATACGACGAAGCAATCCTTCTCAACGAATATAACAATGTTGCAGAGGGTAGCGGGGAGAACATATTCATTGAGAAGGATTGCTTC
>JAOUEZ010000089.1 GCA_029858465.1 Thermoplasmata archaeon
GAGAAGGTCGTGAACGAAGCTAAACCGGTCGCTAAAAGCGTTGTAGTACTCGGCAAGAAAGGTCTGAAGGCGATGAAGAAGGCCACGCTCGATGTCGCGGACGATCTCAAGAAGAAATAACAACATCTCGCGCCTCGAAAATCTATACATATCTTGACACTCTCCGGTAAGCTTGATCATGTGGCCCGATAAGAGTAATAGTGGCAATCAGAGCTTCAGGTTCACCGTGACTCCTGATTATTTCCGCTCCAATGCAATCCCCAGCGGCTCCGGGATGAGATTCAGCCGGATTGAGATACGGCAGATTGCCATATCCGTACTTGTTCTGACAATCGCATTCGCAATAGTCCTGACCGGTGACATTTCCATCGTCGCTGCATACCCATTCTTCTTCGCGATAATGCTCGGCGCCGCTTTTGTCGCGGTTCTCACCGGATTCCTGTTGCACGAGTTGATGCACAAGAGGATGGCGCAATCCTACGGCTGCTTTGCCGAATACAGGATGAATCTCATGGGGCTCTTTCTCGCGCTCGTCACATCTCTTATCGGCTTTCTATTCGCATTGCCTGGCGCGGTCGTCGTCTCGGGCAGGATCACGGTCGAGCAGAACGGGAAGATCAGCCTTGCAGGCCCTGCGATGAACATGCTTGTGGGAGGCGTTTTCCTAGTCCTCTCATTGTCGGTCTATGTCAACCCAATCGTGAACCTTGTTTTCTATACCGTCGCATTCGTCAACATATGGTTGGCACTGTTCAATCTGCTACCGATCTCTCCATTGGATGGTTCAAAAGTGTTATTCTGGAATAAGCCTGTATACATACTCGCAATGGCCGCCGCTGTCGCTCTTTTTGTCATCAACTACATACTTTGAGAATTCACTTGTCCCTTACGGGATATCTCAGGTACTTTATCACAGAGCCCTGCTCCCAATCGAAAATCTTGCCCGGGTTCATTATGTTGTTCGGGTCGAGGGCTCTCTTGATCTTCCTCATCGTCTCGAGCGAATCTTTCCTTTCCTCCATCATGTAGGGTGCTTTTGTGATTGCGACGCCATGTTCTCCTGTCACAGTTCCTCCGAGCTCGAGCACAGCCTTGTAAATCCTTCCGACCGTCTCCTCAGCCGCCTTCCAGCTTCCCTCCGAGGTCGGATTGACCAGAAGCTTAGTGTGAAGGTTACCGTCCGCAGAGTGTCCGTATGTCCCGAATATCGTCCCTGTCTCCTTCGATATCTCATGGAATCTCACGACGGCATCCGGAACTTTCGATATCGGAACAGCCATGTCGTCCGCGAGTGCGACTGATACGAACTCGTCCCCGTATCTGCTCAAGGATGGAAGGATGCTCTTTCTGCCCTCCGTCCATTTGGCCATTGTTGCCTTGTCGTCAGATGATTCCACCGTTGATGCGCCGCTCTTCCTGCAGATCTCGTCGACTACCTTCATCTCCTGCTCGACGGTGCAAGGATAGCCATCGACCTCCACGTTGACAAGTGCCTCGACATCGGGGAAACCGGTCTTCTTGCACTTGTTGATCGCCTTGATGCACACATCGTCCATTATCTCGATCGACGAAGGTATGAGGGGTTTGGAAATTATGTTTGCGACGCACTTGCCAGCATCGTAAACGTTGTCGAAAGCCGCAAGGACCATTGCGACCTTCTGCGGCTTCATTGTGAGCTTGAGCGTGATGTCAGTGATGACTCCCAATGTCCCCTCGCTGCCGACCATTAATCGGTCTATCTGATATCCGGATGCGTTCTTGAGAGTCTTGGTGCCGGTCCTCATTATTTCTCCGGTGGGCATGACTATCTCCATTCCGAGGACATGGTCTCGCGTGGCACCGTATTTGATCGCCCTCATTCCAGATGCATTGGTGGCCACCATACCGCCGATGGTGCATATTTCCGCGCTGCCAGGGCTCGTCGGGAACCAGAACCCCTTCTTGCCAAGGACCTTGTTGAGCGCGTCGTATATGACCCCCGGTTGCACCCTGCAGTAGAGGTCCTCAACTCTGACCTCCTCAATCTCGTCCATCCTGGTGAGATCTAGAATGATTCCGCCCTTTATCGGGACGGTATGTCCGCACATCGCTGTCCCTGCGCCGCGAGATATGATTGGGATTTTTTTCTCGTTAGCAAGAAGAACAATCTTCTGCACTTCCTCAGTCGTCTTCGGTCGCACGACGACATCCGGCCTGCTGCCGTGTATCGATGAGTCGAATGAATAGTCATAGAGATCTGCGACGCTTGTAGAACACCATGTGCTTCCGACGATCTGCTTCAGTTCAGATAATGCATCCTCGATCATGTCATCCGCAAGCCAATGCTATGATGGAAGTATTTTATTAGCCTTTCGAGTGCGATTTTTCCGACATCCAGATGGCCGAAAATTCGCATAGATAATATAAAGCACGATTTTAATAATTATAGATTACATTTTAACACGGCTTATCCGGGGCTCAATTTCGTCATAAGGGATCACCCCTTCTTTGACTCTTTCTTTTCCATTTTGTCCCATTCTTCTCTCAGGATTCCCATCCAAATCTCATTGATGTATTCTCCGTGATAGTAGCCGTGTTTCCGTCTTTTCCCCTCGATCTTGAACCCGCATTTCTTGTAGCACGCGATCGCCCTCTCATTGTTCCCGTTAACGCGAAGCTCGATTCTGTGCAATCCCATTGTATCGAATGCGAATTCCAATAGAGTCGATATCGCATCCGCGCCATACCCCCTGTTCCAATAATTCTTCTCGCCGATCATTATGCCCAGAGTCGTAGCCCTGTTTGTGTAATTGATATCCGCAAGGCCGATGTTGCCAATCGGCTTGCCGTTTTTCGTGAGGATTGTGAATATCTTCTCGCTTTCATTTCCAGAAAGGTGCTTTTCGACCCATTTCCGCTCCTGTTCCAAAGAAATCGGCAGATCGAAATGACCGAGCATGTCGACGACGTCGGGATCGTTTATCCACTTGTGGTAGTTCGGAAGATAATTCATGCTCACGGCCACGAGATCGATCTTCTTCCCTCGGATCATATTTTCACCCTCTCGAACTCGTGCCTAAGGATCGACATGATCAGAGAGCTCTTCCACTCGCCGTCCTTGATATGATCCTGTCTGAGGACTCCTTCGAAGACGAACCCGCATTTCTCATAGCATCTGATCGCCCTTGCGTTCTCCTCGTCTACCTTGAGCCAGATTCTTCGCATGTTCATCTTCTCGAAAGCGGTCTCCAATAGCTCGATGATGGCCTCAGTGCCGTATCCCTTGTCCCAATACTCCTGTCCGATCAGCAGCCCTAAGTGCGCCGATGCGTTCCGTTTATCGATGTTCTTCAAAGTGATTATCCCGATAGGTGAGTGATTCTTTATCATCTCGATTATCATGTGCTTCTCATCCGTTCTTGATTGCGTCTGCAATATCCATTTCCTCTCCTCATCAATGGAAACTGGATAGATCAGACTGTATGCACCTATTGTCTCTGTTATTTGGGGGTCGTTTATCAGGCTGGAAAGAAATTGTGCATCATCGAGTTCTACTGCTCTCAAAAGCAGACGCCTTGTATGAATAAGCAAATCGATCGCCTTCCCTGCGAATCATGTTAATGAGTATATCATTTTGCTTGATTTCCTTCGAGCTGTTGATTTTAAAGTCAAGGAAATCGAAAAAAATATGCAATATGAGGGGGAAAAGGTACTTTCGATGAGTGTGGATGATGGAAAAATCGAGGTCGAGCCTCCGGTAGCCCGAAAGGCCGAGGAAAGACCGGGCATCGTACTGCTTCTGACATCAGTAGCTGCACTGATAGTAATCCTCGGTTTCCTTTTTGCCGCAACTCCCGGCATAGGAACGGTATATCCAGCCGAAGGCGAATTCTATATCAACGATGCCGGAACGAGCCATGGCGGGTTCGAATACGCCGGGTCTTTCAATGCAAGCGTGCATGAAGGTTCCGACGGCTGGAAGCTGAGCATGTCACTTCGCATAGGGTTAGGCGACCCACTTTCCATGCATCATATCAGGATATATTCTTTGGAATTCAATTCCACCGAAATGGTCATGGATACTGAGAGAGGCGAGATGATCCTGAGATATGTCGAGGAGGACTTCATCTGGGGCGACATGTTCTCGCAGATGTACGTGGCAATATATTCCCCAGAAGGACCCCCAGAGGAGTCGATCGGAGAGATTTCCGCACAGATGTTCGATCTCCCGGTCCATTACTACGTGCAACTCGCCTTGACCCCCATCGTATGAGAGCTCAGAAAAGACACCTGGAGCCCAATAATTGTCGATTTTCGTCAGATTGTGTCGCAATTCGGCAACCCTCATATACCAGTTCATACATATCCTTCGCTGAGGCAGTTGAAGGGGAGCCTTGCATGCAATACCAAAGATCCCCCGATCCGAAGGCGTCTGTTATGAAGGCGAACCGAACGACTGCCATCTTTAGGGAGAAGAAAAAAGGAGCGCAAGAATTCGCAGTGCAGCGACCTCATAGACCGGATATTGTATTATTCTGCAGTCCCCGCACATTGGTCATGGTATCTCTCTCTGATGACGGTCGCCGCTTCTGCTATCCCCAGGCGCGCACCTTCTTCTCCCCATTCTTTACTTTATCGCAATCGAGGATTGAACATGATTTCTGATTTGCGCGTTCGAGCATCAATATATATTTTCCAGCTCGTTATTCGATATGACGCAGAAAAAGGGGAATGAAGGCATGTCTTCGCAGAAGAAAAATGTGAGCAAGGCAAGCATGAAACAGCTCACCAGTCGGCATGACAGTCTGCCGACGCTTCTGCACGCCGTGCTGTTCTCCTATGAGCGAACACTTGCGAACATGTACGGTGAGAAGGCGCCACTGGTCGTCCCTTACATTCTCGAGGAGCTCGAAAAGGTTCTCCCAGCGAATATCTTCGATCAAATGGATAGCAAATCATCTGTCGATAGCAACATGAAGACATTCTCAGATTATCTCTCCTCTGGTAATTATTTCGGTGCTATAAGATTCCGGTCGATGGGAGTCGGGTCATACACTGTGGAAGTTTCGGAATGCATGTTCGCAAAGCAGGGAGTGCATGGCCTCCTCAAATCCTCAGGAAACATCTGTCCTGTCGCCCTGTTGCATGCTGCGTTTCTTATGAGATTGATTGGCAAAAGGCACTATGTGGCTGTCTCACCATCGGAGTACGACGATGATTCGTCCATAACATATCTTAATGTGAAGAAGGGCGAGATAGCAAAGAAGGCCGAGCCCCCTGTGGCTGATCAAGAGATTTTCTCATTCCCTCTCGACAGGGTCGACATCGAACTGCTTAGGATGATTCAGGAGAATGCTAGAATGTCTAATGTCGAGATCGCAGACGCTCTCGGGACGAGCGAGGCGACCATTAGGAGGCGCGTGCAGTCGCTAATTGACCGGGGCGTAATCAGAGGGTTCATCACGCAGATTGACCACGCCAAATTCAGACCCAAAGTCAGAGTGAATATTGCGATTGATGCAAGCTTGGACAAGATCGACGAGGTTGCAAAGAAGCTTCTCTCGCGTCCAGAACTTTGTTCCCTGTACAGGTCTATCGGGAAATACAACCTTGTCTGCGAAATTCTAATGGACGATATGACA
>JAOUEZ010000090.1 GCA_029858465.1 Thermoplasmata archaeon
CGCATAGGAGACAGGGTTGACATTGGCAACCGTCTGAAGCCAATCCGGCATCAGTCTGACTGGGAAAAGCGCATTGCTGGCAAACAACAATGGCAAATTCAAGAGGTTTGCAATCGCCATCTGAGTCTCCCATCGGCGAGATCTTACCGCTATTGCGATGAACATAGATGCCAGACCGATTGCCAGAAGCAAGGCTGCCCCAAAGACGAGAAGTAACGATGCCACATCGAAATCCGGCCTGAGGACAAGACCCAGAGCCAGAGCCGCAAGAATGACAATAATGACCTGCGCAAGAGATCTCAGTACCGATGTGAACACCTTGGAGAAGACTATAGAGCTTCGAGCCACTGGCGTGCTCAGGACTTTATTGAGGAAGCCGAGCCTTCTGTCCCACACGATCGACATCCCGCCGAACATTGTCGTGAATAGTATCACCATTGGAATTATGCCTACTGCCATAAATGAGAAATAATCGGAGGTTCCGAAGAGGTTCTCGAACATGCCGCTGCCAGCACTCCCGACAAGTCCGCTCAAATTGAAGGCCTTCCCGAAAAGCCCCATCCAGATCACTGGCTGTATTATTGACATGCCCAAGACGAAGGGGTCTTTGTACCATTTCTTCAGCTCACGGATTGTGAGCGCAACCAATCCGCTCATCTTCTCGACCTCCTCATCGCAAGCCTCTGTTTGAATGCAGCCTCAGAGCTGCCTTCTTCTTGTCTGATAGATCGGCCAGTATATTCGAGATAGACTTCGTCAAGAGTGGGTTCTGAAAGCCATATTCTTTTCAGCTTCAGGCCATTGTTGATCACGACATTGATGATTTCCGGCGCTGTTTGTTCTCCGCTCTTGACCTTGATTCTGCAGGTGCCGTCTTCCTTGCAGGATACTTCCCTGACAGTCGGCATCTTCTTGAGCGTGTCTATCAAAGGCTGAGGGTCCCCTTCGACGGCGATCTCCATGATATCACCGCCGATGCTGTCCTTCAGGGCGTTTGGAGTATCCAGCTTGACAATCTTGCCGTGATCGATTATAGCAATTCTATCGCAGAGATGATCCGCCTCCTCAAGATAGTGAGTCGTCACAAAAAGAGTCATTTTGTATTCCTCTTTCAGCGATCGAATATATTTCCATATGGCGGCTCTCGTCTGAACATCCAGCCCGAGGGTCGGTTCGTCCAGAAATAGCAGCTTAGGTCGATTGATAAGCCCTGCTGCAAGCTCCAGCCTTCGTCTCATGCCGCCCGAGTATGTCTCGACCCGACGCTTCGCTGCATCACTCAATTCTACTAATTCGAGCAAGTCATTGGCACGTTTTTTTGCCTCTGCTTTTGGAACGCCGTAAAGGTCCGCACAGAGCAGAATATTTTCAAGGCCGGTAAGATCCTCGTCAGCGGTGAGTTCCTGAGGCACTACGCCTATGCTCTTTCTGACCTCTGTTTGCTGATTGACGACATCAAATCCGCAGACCTTCGCGCCGCCTTTGGTTGGCTTGAGCACGGTCGTCAGGACATTGATTGCCGTTGTCTTCCCAGCACCATTTGGTCCAAGAAAACCGAATATTTCACCCTCGAATACATCGAAAGATATGTCGTCTACAGCTTTGATTTTCTTATCATATATCTTTGTGAGATTCGATACCTCAATGATTTTTCCTTGCATGATGTTCACTCTCTTCATTCGGCGATAATTTGAAGCATTTTTTCTCGCATCTGTTTGAACAATTCGCTCAACTCAGCAGCCTGATCAGGAGTTATATTCTTCCCTGCAGCTGCAAGCAGTCTACCGGTTTTTTTCATCTCTCTCATTAGTTTTTGGCGCTCGGGGCCGAATGATTTCTCAAACGCTTGCATGCAGTTCACGATCTGGTCCTTCCTTTTCTTGAGAAAACGTCTTCCTGAGGGGGTAATCTTATAGATCTTTTTTTCACCTTTTTTAATGACGCTTACATGTCCCGTTTCAAGCAACGATCTCAAAGTCGGATAAATGGAACCAGGACTTGGTCTATAGAACCCGTGAGACCTCTCCTGGATTGTACTGCTGATTTCGTAACCGTGCATCGGTTTACTTTGCAGAATACTGAGCACGAGAATTTTGAACCCCCCTTTAGCAATGCAAGCTTTTACGAATATGGGGAAATGAAAATCCATTGGCGATAGGTCAATATCTTTCATCCGATATATCGCGATATATTGACTGATATTTAAAATTGTTGAATAAACGGATAAATTTCATGAATGAATTGAAAATCATGTTGGATACGAAATAAATTCTTTTCGTTTCGAAAACAGGATATAGAAGCTACATAAATCAGTCTATTCAAGGGATGGGATATGAGCGAGCGCCCCGCTTACGACAAATGGTATTACTGCTATCTCCCAATAGGGATAGCCAACGGCGCGACATCTCTATTGATAGTTCTTTTCGCCTACCAACTGGGTGCAAACGTTGGCCAGATAGGACTGATAGCCGCTGCATCATCCCTATCCAGCGTACCCGCGTACATGATCTGGGGCAGCCTATCAGACCGAATCAAACGAAGAAAGCCGTTCGTGATCCTCGGATTTGTAGGCATGGCGATTTGCCTTATTCTAATGGGAATCAGTGACAATGTGCCGGATTATTTCATTGCGAACCTGCTCTTCGGATTTCTTAGCTCGGCAAGTGCTCCTGTTGCAACTATACTCGTGATTGAAACGGCAAAGAAGGATCAATGGGCGAAGCGTATCGCTGCGTTCAGCCAGATAGGAGGCATTGGATGGGTCGCTGGTCTCGCATTGGGCGCAATTTGGCTGCAGTTCGAGATGTTGAACATGCCTCTCGATAATGCAATGAGGGCTCTGTTTATACTCGGCGCGGCACTCGCCCTGATTTCATCAATCGGAGCGTGGAAATGGATCAAGGAACCGCGGAAGAAAATCATCGCGAAGCCAATCGCCCTTGAGGAGCATCTCTACGTGACGATCGAGAGATTGAAATACATTCCTCTTAGGATGCTGCACTTCTTCGAGCCGAGGACATATCTTGCACATTCTCATAAGTTCAATCGCCCTCTCCTGCTATATTTGGGCTGCATATTCCTCTTGTTTGCTGGCTTTACGGCATTCTACGCATTTTTCCCAATATTCCTCGCCGACGAAATCGGTCTTCGCAGCTCCGAGATATTCGTAATTTACATTGCGGCGCAGTTGACTTCGGTGGTATTCTACACAAGAGTTGCCAAAATAGTGACCGAGAAAGGGTCCAAGAAGACCCAGATATTGGGAGCCGGTGCAAGAAGCATACTGTTTCCGTCTTTCCTTATATTGGCTCTTTTTCAACTTCCGATTGCTGCTACTTTCTTAATAATAGCAGTCCTACATGCGATAGTGGGCCTCTGTTGGGCGTTGATAAACGTGTCAGGCTCCATGATAGTCTCGAATCTGTCACCTGAAAATCTCCGGGGAAATGCTTTCGGCGCATACAACGCCGTCCAGGGATTCGGCGCAATCGCCGGCCCGATAGCGGGAGGGATGGTCGCGCAGTTCTTCGGTTATTCCGCCGGGTTCTTCTGCGCGTCGGGATTCATCATATGCGGAATCATAATCCTCATCAGACTGCGAGTTTGATCGATAGCATTCTGATCTGTTACAACGGTCGATTCGCATTAGATGCTGATTCGCTTGCTTGTTTCTGCTTCGGCTTGATCAATGATCGCCTTGCAAGGAATATCAATGTGACAGATATTATCACTAGAGCCGAGATGACCATTGGCCAAATCAACCAGGGAACAGAATAAATTCCTCTATCATTAGAAAAAGCATCCTGCTCGCCGCTCATTGTGGGACTGAGTCCAGATGTTATGAAGCCGTATGAATTGATCGCGGCGAATACCAAGAAGAAGGCGATCAGCATGAATATCCAGGAAGACGATAGAAGCACTATTACCCTCGTGTTGTCGTTCGGCGACAACAGATCTCTCGCCTTCCAGGAAAGACCATAGTAGACAAAGCCGTGGTCTTCATACCGCTTCACAAGACCTCCTTCCTCGAGCTTCTTCAAATGCCGATGGATTGCGGCCTTGTCTATACCGAGGCTCTCGGAGAGCTGGGTCACCGTCCTCCTCATTGGCTGCAGAGACCTCAGTATGTCTAATCTTGTATCGGATGCGAGCGCGAACAGCGACTTCTTATCGAGCTCAACGCGCATTTCCGCAGCTCCCTTGAAGGGGTTAATCGATTCCCTGAACATTAATCTCCCCCTTTGCCTGCTCAATAGAGGTAGTAGTAATGTGGTTCCTCACGATATTGCACCGAGTTTATCTCCGATAGGTCTGACAGCGAGTTCACCATCACGACAGATCCGGAGATGGTGTACAGGTTATCGTCGATGTAGAGCGCTCTCCTGAGGTAATTGTACTCGCCATGATCGATGACTCCCCGCAGGGAGATCCCTTCGGTCAACGATATCTTGAAGACGAAGGCGCCGGTCTTGTGCTCATAGTCGGTATAGCTTGATGCTGGGATCACGAGGAGTTCCCTCTGCTTGTCGAAAAGAACCGCCTTATGGTCATAGTTCGCCTCCGACCATGAGCCTCCAGATATGACGTATCTATCCATCTCAGTCGGGTCCGTTGGGTCGCTCACATCGAATATCGATATCTTGACGCTCCAATTCTCAAACCCTATCCCAAGTACGTGGTCATCGTCAATAGGATGGAGATACGTCGAGAAACCGGTTATCTCTACTTCGCCCAACACTTTCGGATCGTACGGGTTGCTGAGATCTATGACGAACAACGGGTCAACTTGTCTGAACGTCACAAGATACAATGTGTCCTGAACGAAGCGCACAGAATATATGCGCTCTGTCGGAGCCAGGCCTTCGAGCGATCCCACTACTTCAAGATCCTCGTCAAGGACATACACCGAGTTGTCCGGGTTGGCCCACTCGGAGGTCGTGGCGACTCTCAGGAAACCATCATTCTCGTCCATTGAGAACTGGTTCAGCATCCAGCCTCCCACCTCGCCTCTCGCACTGACGGTCATGCTGAGCTTATCCACGCTGATCTTGTAAATTGTCGTTGTATAGTTGTTCTCTGAAAATGTGGTTCTTGCGACATCTGAAGAGAACACAATGCCATCATAAATCGATTTTTGATAGGTCAGATACAGTGCGTCCAAAGACATGTATATCGTTGAGGACCAACCGGAAACGATTGATATGTGCTCGGAGGAAACTGACGATATGTCCACCGCGAGGATGCTCAGGAAAGAGCTTGCATCATCCGTGTCGGGATCGTATAAGATATCATCGACATCGATCTCCTCGGAGAGCAGGGAGCCTCGCTCAACAGTTGGAAGGATGTAATTGTTGCCATCCTTGTAGATATAGAATTGAGAAATCAGGTACACGTAATCTCCAATCATCCTTGAGGAGACATAATACCCGGACATTGAGAACTCGGCGATCTCATCAGGATTTGCCGGGTCGCGAATGTCAAAAAGGGTTATCTGCGTCCTGTCATCATTTGGGTCCCATTTGTATGAGCTGTCGTAGCCCATGTCCCAGTAATAATATCTCATCACATAGATCATGGAAATGATGACAAGGACATCGTCCTT
>JAOUEZ010000091.1 GCA_029858465.1 Thermoplasmata archaeon
CCGGTGCCGACAGTATAATTGAAATTCACAATAAAGTATGGGAAGCCTGTGGATTCAGATGTAAAGGAAAGCGACCCCACCGTCGGGCTGGCAAATACTGGGATGCCATCGGCATGCAGCTGGATTGGCGTGAACAACGGAGAACTCGTTAGTTCTCCTCCGCTGGTGGTGATAATCTGCAGGTCGATGCCGGACTTCAGCGTGCTCAGTTGCCCGATGACCTGGTTCATGTGCGAGCTTTCGTTGTCCTCCATCCAAACGGGTATATATTGGTTCGTGAACATGCCGAGGAAAGTGAGGAATACCATGAGTGAGAGGAGAGTCCCGATTGTGGCGGCAACGCCCTCGTCGTCCCAAACCTTCTTGCGATTAATAATGATGCAAAGTGATTTATCTCGAGCCCCCCGCTTTGCCCTTTCTAAGCCCTTTGACAAAATAAATTCACCACCATAGCTTCTGCAGGAGATTTTTTAAGTCTGGAACAACTGATTAAACACCGGTGGCGTATTTAATTCTGTCGTCGTAGATATCCTTTCTGCTAGAACCCCTTGAACCGATTCTCACAAAGGTCAAAATCGGAAAATTCTTTAAATCCGACATAGGCATCTAGAATGACACCACTGATGCCGCGGTAACTCAGTTGGGAGAGTGCAAGACTGAAGATCTTGAAGTCGCCGGTTCAAGTCCGGCCCGCGGCACTGGTTTGAACTCTTATAGAATCCTTTGCTTTCTTGGCAAATTGAAATATCGCTAATAAATCAAGGATATAAGGGGTTTTGGAGCCAAATCGAATAGGATTGGTGCAAGAATCAGAACCTATCTCTCTGGTCTCTCCTAGGGCCACTGCTGCCGCCATAGCTTCTTCTGGGGCCCCGCCTTCTCGGCTTTTCGGGCAGATCATGCTCTATGTCGCTCAGATTCACGTCTTCTTTCACTTCGGAGACACCGTCATCGAGCTTCTCGATCTTCCCGTATTTGCCGATATTGAGCCTTATGTGTCCTTTTCCAGGCGTTGTCTTGCTCTTGACGAACGAGACGTACCCATTCTCCATTTTTATGATATCGTCCTTAGCGAGCTGGTTTATTTGGTCCTCCCAAAGGGAAAGGACAACTGTTCCAGTCTCGTCGCCGATGATCGCGTCCGCGACTTTCCGGCTAGGGCCGAATCTTGAGGGGATCTCCCTCGCTTCTCCCACGGTTACAATTTTTGCCATTACGTTTATCTGCTTGCTTTCGGGAGTTATCTGCTCGATTTTCATCATTTCGTCGGTCATGCCAAATTCTTCCTGTTGTCTTTATTCCCCGGCTTGCCCCGGGATGCTGTCTGAAAAACCATCAGCGATATTTAAAACTGTGTAGGACAGACTCAGGCAAATATCAATGATTTAAATCATAGAAGATTTGCTGCGAGGCACAGAATATCTTAAGCATAGAGTCGGATATTGCCTAAGTGATTGCGATGCAGATAAAGGGATTCGACGTCAATTCGATTGATGCGAAGCGATACACAAAGCCCGGTGAGAAAATACAGAATCTCCGAATTGACAACAATAGTACCGTGATATCCGTCAGCCTCATAAGCGACAGCCTAGCCTCCCTCGAGTTCAGATTCACCGCGAACTATTCGAGCATCGGCGTGATAAAGATCGAGGGAAGGATACTTCTGGAGGGAGAGGCGAAAACGCTTCAAGAAATGTGGTCGAAGACCAACAACATGCCTCCCGAGGTCGCAAATGTGGTGCATAGTGCAGTGATCACGAACTGCATGCCCGTGGCTGTAGTTGTATCAAAGGATATCGGACTCCCTCCGCCTCTGCCGCCGATACAGCCTCTTCAGATGCCCAAGAAGCCCTCAGCGAAAGATACGAGAAGAAATTCACCGGAAATAACCTGATTTCGCCATCGATCATCTGACGGATTGTTGATTATCTGATATGGTCCAGTGCGAACGATCCGATGTTAACGCCGCTCTTTGACGCGGTGTATCTTATCCAGGCTCTCGACTGGACATCTCCTATGCCCTTTATGGAGAGGAAAGTGTTGAGGTTCTCGACCTTGAATTCTATCATGCCGTCCATGAGAGAGCCGACCATCTGAATCTCTTGGTCGCCGTGCATCCCCTTCTCGATCAAGAACATGCTTACGGCTTTGTCTCTCTTCCTGCGTCCCGCAATGGGGTTCAGGAATCTGAAGGCGGTTGCGGGGTCGAGATATGCGATCATGGTCGAAATCGACCTGAAGACGAATCTGTAATACTTGTGCTCTTCCAGCATTTTCTTGGCGGCCTCATCGACCGCCTTCTGGATAGACTGAAAATCGGTGGGCGATTCAATGTATGTCACGGTCTCATCAGTCGATTGATCCCCCATGCTTCTCGAATATGAGTCGACGAATCCGACAAGGCCGAGCTTCTCATACTCCTCGAAGCCGCTCACTATGAACTTCATTTCCTCCCTTATCTCGTTCGGCGTCTTCTCCGTTGTGACCCAAATCACCGGAATACCCTTCGCCAGCCCCTCAGCGACAAAGGTGTTGACAAGAGCCTCCTTTCCCAAGAAAGGCGGACCATAGACCAGGACGTTCGTTCCGAACGGCAACCCGCCCATGAGGAGGTCGTCGAGCCTTGAGGTGCCGGTCTTGACCTTCTCAATCTTGAATTCGAGCGCCCTCTCCTCCTCTCTCTTCTCTATCTCCTGGCCGATGACGCCCTGCTCGCGCAATTTTAGCTCTTCTTCCTTTGATGAGAGGTACTTCTCCTTGGCTTTTATCTCCTCTTCTTTCTGAGTTATATCCGATTGAAGCTGTTCCAGGCGCTTCTTCAGTTCGAGTTCCGATTGAGACCCCATTTCAGTCTTGGCCTGTTCAAGTCTCTTAAGCTCTTCCTCCAGCACCCTCTCTCTGTGCATGAGGTCCTCCTCTCTGCGAAGCATCTCGTCCTCCTTGTATCTCATCGGTTCCTTGAGCGCCTTCATTTCGTCTTCTTTGGTCTCGAGCTTCTCCCTCATCATCCCGACTTCCTCATTCCTGAGGGCGAGCTGTCTTTCGAGCCTCTGCATATCAGCAAGTTTCTCCTTGAAGGAAGAGTCCAAACCTTTGCCTCCCGCGGCCTGAGCCATCATCTCGATCTCGTCATTCTTCTGCTTTATCGAGACCTCGAGATCCCGGGTCTTGAATGTGAGCCTCTCAATTTCCGCCTTGGATTCTACCTCGCGCTTCTCAAAATCCGATATTCTGTCCTGGAGTTCTGCAGAGAAGCGTTCCCTCATCTGAGTTCTACTGTCCGATTCCTCGGCCTCCATGCACTTCTCCTTTTCCTTCAGAAATTCCTGCATGTCCATGATCGTCTGTTCCCTTTCAGCCAGTTCTATCTGCAAACGTTTCAGATCGACCTGCTCATCAGGTAACTCAGATAATCCTTTTTCGAGTTGATCCTTGTAAATCTCGATTGATGATTTGAGCTTGAGATTTTCTAGCTCCATTTGTTCTCGCGTGGCCATCTCCTTTGCGAGATTATCCGCGATTTCATCTGCTTCTATGTCTCCCTTGCCCTGCATGCTCTTGAAATATTTTGCTAGAGCTGTCGATCCCTTTCTTACCCCTTCCAGCTCCTCCTTCAATCTGGAATTTTCGAGTTTAACAGATTCCAGATCAGAAATCACATCAAGCGTCTTATTAGCAATATCTTCAGCCCTTATCCTGCCAGCCTTGAAATCTGTAACAAGCTCTTGAAGCTCTGCTGCGGCTCTCTCCAGTTCCTCCCTTCCAACCCTCTCTTGAATAGCGACATGCTCTCCAGCGAGCGATTGCGTTTCTCCTTCGGTCGTCAGCCATGAAGTGATGTCAGTGACCTTGCCCCTCAACCAAGCTTCGATTATCTTTGATTCCGAATCCGGCCTATCCAACGGTACCGCTTCTGCTGATCCAGGTTTCGATCCTTCCACCCAGCTGGTGAAATCCTCCTTGTCCCCCATGAGCCATTTTGCGATATCCCCGTCCGCCTCCGAAGGTGGTTCCTCACCTAGAATGTCTCCTCCCGGTATCTCCTCGTCCTCGGAGAGCCCGGAAGCCATCTCGAGCTGCTTTCTTTGCATCTCATCCTCGGCGCAATGAGGGCACTGCTCATCATCAGCAGAATATTTCTTGCCACATTTTTGGCAAGTTACCGACTTCTTCTTCGAGGGGGGCAACTCAGAATCACCCTTGTCAGGTCCTTATCGGTATGGCCCTTCCCATACCATTGTGTGCGTATATCAAGACATTATTCGATTTGCCAGATATCACAGTGTACATAATTATCTTTGCCTCTTGTATTTGATTTTATTCCTGTCAATCGCATTGGTGACCATATCGAGCAACTGGCAAAGCCCAAGTTGGCGCTGGAAAACCGGATGATTATCTCAGCAATAAGATTCAAGTACATCAAATTTCAATAACAAACGAAAGGACTGGCGAAAGGAGATACTCGATGCATAAGAAAATACATATTCTTCTTGACAAGTCAACGAACCTCAGTCTTTCCGAGGTCCTTGAGAAGATCCGGGCATTGCAGGAGCAGCATCCCGATCTAGATGTCTTTTTCGACGGGGACGAGTATGCTATATGCAGTCGCCCGCGAAGGCATTCGAAATGAGATTCGTCTCTCATATCCTCCGATTGATTCTTTATCGGGGCGGTTTCAGACCGGCAGAGAATTTTTCAAATCCGCCGAGAAAGCCAGGATAGCAATCCTTATAATCCTAAATCTCGTATTATAGAGAAATACATCCGATGCAAGGGATGCACGAAAGGAAAAAGACGGATGACGATACCTCGTATCCTCTCTCTAAGGCGAGCATCTCTATCGGCTGTGATGAGCGAGCAAGAAGGAATAGCAATGGTAAATGTAGATAAATACTACTCTGAGTCAACGCCCAGCAGCATGACCGTCTGGGTAGGCACTGTAGAAGAAGGCAAAGAGCTCGTTAAGCAGTTCAAGGAAGAATGGGGACATATCTTCTGGGAACTTGTCTGCCGCGAAAACTCCGAGGGAGAGAAAGAGACGACCCTTTATGTTCTGAAGCTTTCCGACCTCAGCCGAGCCGCTGTCGGAAGCTGATACGGATCTAAATTCACTTCATACAATTTCCTCAAACCCCTTCCTCCATCACATTTGAGAGGAAATCCTCCTCATCTAAATGCCCCAAGACCTTATTGACAAATCGTTAATAGCCGCGAGAAGACTTTCCGTAGCGGAAAAGAATCCGCGCGAGGAAGTCATGAGATGCAATCGAAAAGTAGCCATAGAAAGCACGCAGAAAATCCTAGTCCGATCCAACTGATTCTCTTTGGGATGTCTCTCATTGCAATCATCATCTCATCATATATCAATATCTTCTCTTCTCCTCTTGGCCCCTCCTCAGTAGATGATATTCTCGGGAATGCCGAAACTCTCTATGGATACGAATGCAGAGTCGCAGGCGAATTGACCATTTTGGCCGGCTCCGAGTTCAGGCTTGGCGATTCCTCCGTAGAAATCCAGCTGGCTTGGACAGGGGAGGACGAGATCCCCCTGAATGGAAGTGTCGTGATCGCATACGGACGTCTTATAAAATCGGCGT
>JAOUEZ010000092.1 GCA_029858465.1 Thermoplasmata archaeon
AGGTCTTCCCTATTAGCAATTTGAACTCGTCCTGATTTACCCTGTTCCGATGTTTCAAACTATCCCAGCACTGGAATCAGGATAGTTATGAGGTTGCGTGAGGATATATAAGAGAAATGAGTAGATTATCATCTGACGAAACATTTAATAAAACGCAATTTTTCTAAGAGAACATATCAGGCCAGAATCATTCTATGCGCTCGATCCCGCCCATATAATTCCTCAGGATCGCGGGAATTTCGATCAATCCGTCCCTTGTCTGATAATTCTCCATTACTGAGATCATTGTCCTTGGAAGAGCGATGCCTGAACCGTTGAGAGTGTGCACGAACTCGCTCTTCAAGTGCGGCGCGCGCCTGAATTTTATCATCGCCCTCCTTGCTTGGAAATCGAGGAAGTTGCTGCATGAGGATACCTCGAGCCATTGATCCATTCCCGGCGCATGAGCTTCGATGTCGTAAGTCTTGGCGGAATGGAAACCGAGATCGCCCGTGCAAAGCAACTTTATCCTGTATGGAAGTCCGAGCAATTGGACAACCTCTTCCGCGTTTTTTAGCAGGCTCTCAAGATGATCCATCGATGTCTCAGGAACCACGAACTTGACGAGTTCCACCTTGTTGAACTGATGGACCCTGCCGATGCCTTTCGTCTCAATATGCTTTCCGGCCTCCCTTCTGAAAGAAGGGAGATACGCGTCGTACAAGATCGGAAGCTGATCGATCGACAGTATCTCGTCGGAGTGAAGATTGGTGACCGGGACCTCCGCCGTCGGGTTCAGGAACAGGTTGTCGGCCTCGATATGGTACATATCCTCCTTCATTTTTGGCAGCTGACCAGTCCCGAAGCAGCTCTTCTCGTTTATCAATACGGTCGGGAATATCTCCTTGTATCCTTGCTTGAGATGAAGGTCGAGCATGAAGTTTATTAGAGCTCTTTCCAGCCTTGCGCCAAGGCCTTTGAGGACATAGAACCCGCTCATCGCGATTTTCGTACCCCTCTCGAAATCTATGATGTCCAGACGCTCGCCTAGCTCCCAATGAGAAAGGGGCTTGAAATCGAACTTCCTCACTTCGCTGCTATATCTCACAATTACATCGTCCGCATCCGAAGAGCCCACCGGCACAGATACATGCGGGATGTTCGGGATGTTCTGCAATATCTCGTCCCGCTCTTTCTCGATGGAGACCTCCTCGGACTCAATCTGCTGGACCCTTTCGGATAGGGTGCGCATCTCACCTATGAGCTTTCGCTTCTCCTCCTCTCCGAGCTTTGGAATTTCCTGGGCGCATTTGTTTCGCTGAGCCTTCAGACGATTTCCCTCATCAATGAGCGCCCGCCACCTGTTGTCTATCTCAAGGAATCTCTCGAAGTATGTCAAATCGAATCCCCGGTTGACGAGCGACTGTCTGACCAGCTCCGGGTCCTCTCTGATGATTTTCGGGTCAAGCATGTCGATCAACTTGAATTTGTTTGTCGTCGTGAGGAAGATGATTGACGGTTAAATAAGATTGCCGTCCCGGTCATATTTGCGGCTTCTTTCTTATCAGTGTCACGGTGAAACCTCTAACCTCGACGAGCTTGGCATTGGACTTTTCCGCAAGCTCCTTTGCGATTTCGAATCTGGCAAGCTTCGTCTCCCCGTGAAGTTTGATCTTGACAATCCTGTGAGAGACCAACTGATTTTTTATCTCCTCGATAATCTGGTCGGTGACCCCTTTCTTGCCGACTGCGACTGTAACGGGGATCTTCTCATCTCTCGAATTTCTATTCATCTCGGGATACTCCTTTTATGCTGGTCAATGAATCATTTGTACGGATATCGGGATATGTTCCCGCAGCTGTTGCATCGGACTATGATGTGCCCTCTCCTCAGTCTTATGGACGCGTTCTCGGGGAATCTGTAGAAATTCTTGCACTCCGGGCAGAACCTGCGCTTCCATGCGGATAGCGACACATTGTATCTCATCCCTATCCTGAGGGCGAGCTCTATGTATCTCTTGGCGCGCTGAGTATTTCCCCTGCGAAATTCTTCCTGCCCGATTTCGAAAAGCATTGCGATTCTCTCGCCCGCGATGCTCCTTGCCGCGCTCTTCGGAATCGTCCGTTTTGACATTTCAGACCATTCCTACCGTAACGCATGCGCTTAAATACGCTTTATTGAGGACAGATTGACATTGAAAAGAATATCGATCATCGGACAGCATCTCACCCAGTAGCAGACCGGATAAGAAACGGCGGACATCCATCTTTAAATATGACTACCGTATTTCACGAGACTGCATCCTACATTTGGTGACCAGAATGGTGCGAAAGCCCAATTCGATGTACAGAGAAATCAAAGGACAGGCATACTCCAGACGGGAATACATAGGAGGAGTGCCGGCCATAAGGATCACCCAGTTCGAGCACGGCACCAAATCCGAATATCCGATCAGGATGTTCCTGCGAGCGGTCGAGCAATGCCAGATCAGACATATCTCGCTAGAGGCGGCAAGGATAAGTGCAAACAGGTACCTTTCCAAAAAGATCGGGAACAGCAATTACTTCATGAAGATCTTGGTCTATCCGCACAATGTCTTGAGGGAGAACAAGATTGCCGTCGGTGCGGGAGCTGACCGTATCTCGGACGGCATGAGACATGCTTTCGGGAAGCCAGTAGGTACTGCGGCGAGAATAAGCAAGAATCAGTCGATACTCATGCTTGAGACGACCACGACTAATTTTAAGTTCGCGAAAGAGGCTTTGGAGAGAGCTGCCGTGAAGCTTCCCACACCCTGCTACATAGATGTCGCTGAGGGAAAGCAATACGCCTCCACCTGAACGACTTAAGAATTAATAGTGAGAGGCATATCATTCTGATATTTCACGATATAATCAGATGCATTCATTTATCGAAGGAGCGGTGAAAATTGGTAGAAACGCTGAGGTTGGAAATCGATTCTGCCATCGACGAGCTAACGAAGATGAAAACGAAGACCGTCTTGCTCCAGATGCCTTCCGGGCTGAAGAGAAAGGCTCAGGAAATCGCGGACGAGATAAGAAACAGGACCGGTGCTGAGGTCTTGATATCAGGCGACTCATGCTATGGCGCATGCGACCTGCCCGATTCGTCGTTGAGATTCGTCGATGCGGTCGTCCAGGTGGGCCATTCTCCGATCCCCTCAGTGAGATGTTCCAAGCCCATGATATTCATCAGGGCAAAGATATCGATAGACTTGAAAAAGGCTCTTGAATCGGCAGTCCATTTATTGAAATCGCCTGTGGGTCTTCTTTCGACGGCACAGCATCTTCATCAGCTGCAGGAGACAAAAAGCATGCTGGAAGAGAAAGGATTTCGGGTGTTCATAGGTCCCGGTTCAGGAAGAATCGAGGAGGACGGACACATACTCGGATGCGATTATTCCTCAGCGAAATCGGTCTCGGATTCCGTCGAATCGTTTCTGCTTCTCGGAGGCGGCAGGTTCCATGCGATCGGCGCAAGGCTGTTGACCGGAAAGCCTGTGATAATTATCGATCCGGAAAGAGAGACCGCAGTGCTCGAGGATACCGACATAGACAGATTCATGAGGAGGAGGTTCGCGATAATCCAAAAAATAAAACAGGCAGAATCTTTGGCCATAATTGTCAGCTCCAAGGTGGGGCAGGACAGAATCCTGCTTGCCCAGAGGCTTTCTAAGCTTGCGTCGCAGAAGAATAGGAACTGCAGCATAGTCATAATGGACGACCTGTCGCCGGAAAAGCTGCTCAACCTCGGCTTTGATGCCTACATTTCAACTGCCTGTCCCAGGATAGCTCTGGATGACGCAGATAGATACGAGAAGCCTGTCGGGACAACTTCCGAACTCTTGGTCGCCATAGGATTGATGGATTGGGAGAATTACAAGATTGACGAGTGGGGATTCAGCATATGATATCGGGAGAGATGAATGATGGACATTGATCTTCTCCAGAAAATGGCAAGGAAAGCGAAGGGGAAAATCGGGATAGGTGTGAAGCTAAGAGCAGAAGTGATTCAGAAGAACATCAGCGAGGCGAAAAGGCTCGGGCTTCCTGAGGTGGAGATCTATGAGAACCCAGTAGAGCTATGCGAGGACCTCAAGGAGAGGCGCATTTGTGCTGCAGTAAGAGGGACTCTTTCTTCAAGCGAGCTCCTGGCGGCTATCAAGGAGACTTACACGATCGAGAAGGTGCTGAGGGTCGCGCTGATGTCTACCGCCGATGGGAAGCCGTTCTTCCTCGCGCCTGTCGGCATTGACGAAGGCAACAATCTCGAAGAGAGGTTGGAGCTGATGAGGCAGGGAGTGAGATACATGAAATGCCTCGGCACCACACCGACGATCGCAATCCTCTCAAAGGGCCGCGAGGAGGACGCTGGCAGAGGTGACGAGATTATCAGAAGTCTCAAGGATGGCGACGAGCTTACAAGATTGGCGCGCGAGCAGGGGCTAAAGGCGGATCACAAGCACATTCTGATAGAGCAGGCGATCAGGGAGGCGGATTTCATAATCGCTCCGGACGGGGTGTCGGGCAACCTGATATTCAGGACGCTGTATTTCCTGGGAGGAGGAGGAGCGATCGGTGCCCCGGTAGTCAATATCGAAAGAGTCTTCATAGACACATCGCGGGATAAACGATCATATACGGATTCCATTGCCCTTGCGGCAGCATTCTGCGCTGCCAGGGAGCATAAAAACTAGCCCGAAAGAGTATATATCAATTCTCTACTCATAGGGTGAATCAGATGCAGCTAGAGATCGATGGTTGGAGGCTCCGCCTCACATTTTCTGCGGCCCATGTCATGATAGGCCACAAGAGATGCGGCAGACTGCACGGACATGATTACGCGATCAGCGTGAGGCTCGACGGCGAACCCGGAAAGGATGGCGTGATCTTGGATTTCGGAGTGCTCAAGGACATTGTCAGAGGCATAGCCAAAGAGCTTGACCACAAGTTCCTCGTGGCGAAAAGGCACAAGAACGTCGCCATAAAGAATGGCAGGGTCACGATGCGATCAGGAAGGAGCACCTATGAAGTGCCCCTCGCAGACTGCGCAGTCCTAGATATCGAGCAGACTTCCGCAGAGGAGATCGCCTCCTGGGTCGGAAGGAAATTGAGGGCGAAGCTGGCAGGGCGTGCCAACCTCTCGAGGCTACAGGTGAAGGTAGAGGAGGGCATGGGCCAATCGGTATGGCTATCGGTCAAGCTGTAATGGGGGTTGAATCTCAATGACAAAGAAGGCCATAGCATTGCTATCGGGCGGAATGGATTCGATAACCGCCGCTGCAATCGTCAAAAGCCAGGGATATGAAATGTACGCTTTGACCTATTCTTACGGTCAGAGACATGCGAGAGAGATCGAGAGCGCAAAGAGATTGGCGACATGGCTGCAGGTCAAGGAGCACGAGATAGTCGATCTTCCGATATCGAGGCTTCTCAAGAGCTCGCTGATCAATCCGGAGGAGGATATCCCATCCGATGAGATGCTAATCGGGAAGAGGATCCCTACGACCTATGTGCCTGGAAGGAACGCCATACTTCTCGCGATCGCGTCCGCATGGGGAGAGAGCATAG
>JAOUEZ010000093.1 GCA_029858465.1 Thermoplasmata archaeon
TCGATTGGAAATGGGCAATCCGCCCCATCAACCTCCGGAGACCGGGGGAAAAATCGCTACATCATCCTGTTCGTCCAACTCGGTATCTAAACCCTTTTCGTGGGCGATGTTCTGGCCGTTTACCAGTATGACAACATCGTCCCTCAGGGAGCCTCCTTGCACTATCATCCCATGAAGCCTGTCCCCGAACCTGCTCTTGAGCACATCCAGCAGCTCTCTCAGGGAATCGGCACTCAGTTCAGTCTCCGAGACGCCAGCGACTTCGCGCAATGTAGCATGGAATGAAACTCGCACGATGATCCTTCCCAATGAATACAATTGCAGCTTATGCATAAAGCTTGCTCTGCGTGATTCAGATTCTGGTCAAATAGCGAGATATGCATGTCGCCATGACTGATTTGAGGAACTGAGAGTCAAAGCCCAAATATTTTATCTTAAAAGTCGGTTTCAGAGCCACTACATATGACGACAATCCATCTCATTTTATGAGAAAAAGGATTAGTTTGAAAGAGAATCGGTCAAAAAGGGTGTGTTGGAATGAGAAAATCAGTCCTTCCTATAGCCGCTATGAACTATGGACGAATATTTGGTGGAAAAGTCGAAGCTAGGCTCGTAAAGATCCTTCTTGTCGATCATGCGGGAAAAATTATCAAAGAGCTTTCCACGGCGGATGATATATTTGTCAGCGGAGAGATTGCTGCATCATCAATTGTCGGAAAAAATCTCCAGGCCAGAAGTGAATTCGACATCCCCGGCTTCAGGGTCAGAATCATCCCAGGTGAAGGCATATCTGCCGTGCTTTTCGGGCAAAACGGAATTCCCGAAATGGAATCGAGAGTCATTGATATGGTCCTTTCAAGCCTCAGGGCAAACCTCGGTGATACAATAACTGCGAATTTGGAGGAACTGTCCAAAGAGGAGACCAGACTCGGAGAACTGAAGAGTGAGACCGAAAAGGGATGGCAGGAGTTCGAAAAAGAGCGCTCAGAATGGAAGCAGACCTTGGACGGCATGAAAGCCCGAGAAGAATCGATTACTCAGCGGGAATCAGATTTGACTGCCAGGGAAGAAAGTGCCAAGGATAGCGTCAGCGAGGTCGACAGCAGACTGAAAGAAATCGATGACCGAGACAAGAGCCTGGCCCTGCGTGAGGAGGCCTTTGAGAAAGGGAAGAAGGCATTGGAGGTCATGGCTCAGACTAAGCGCGAGGAGCTCAAGATTCTGGAAGAATCCATCGCCCAAAGGGAAGCCAAAGTCAAGGATGACGAGGCGAAGCTCCAGGATTTGGAGAAGGAGTTCAAGCAGAAGCACAAGCAGCTCACCGATGCGGAGAAGAAGTCGCGCCAGATCCTTAAAAAGGAAGAAACACTGGCGAAGAAGGAAAGGGCTCTTCACGATTTGGAAAAAAGGTTGACAGAGAAAGAAAAGGACCTGAAGAAGGACTCAAAGGATATCGAAAAGGATGTTCAGGATTTAATGGCGCAGATAGATGTCAAACGCGCCGAACTGCAAGATATCAAGCATACCATCGAGGATGAAAAGAAGAAATTCGACGAGGAAGTCGCGACCGTTAGGAACGAAATTGTACAGCTCGAGGAAGATATGGCGAATCGACGGAAGGAACTCGAAGAAAAGGAGTCCCGGATGTCAGCAATGGAGACGGACCTTGTCAAGCGTCTATCGGATGTCGAACAGATAGAGAAAGAGCTCCAGGGGTCAAGCGAATTTGCCAATGCTGAGAAGAAATCCCTTGAAGATGACAGGGCCTCCTTCCAGTCCTACAAGGTCAGGGAAACAGGGGCTCTCGAATCAGAGCGCTCAAGGCTGGAAACCGAATATCAACAGAAAAAGGCGGAGTTGGACGATCGGGAGGCTGCGCTCAAATCTCTGAAGCAGGAAGTCGATAATAAATCCGCGGATTCGGACAGCAGGAGATCACGACTGGATGCCTTGGAATCGCAGATATCATCCAAAGAATCTATGATTCGCGCCAAAGAGAAGGAGATGGAGTCCGCATATGCAACTTTTTCGAACAGGGTCCAAGACATCGAATCCAAGGAGAAGTTCATAGCTGAACAGACCCAGCAGTTAAAGGAAATGGAAAGCAAGCTCTTGGAGAAAGAGTCCGAGCTGGCATCCAAAGAGGGGAGCCTGTCAGCCTTGAATGTGGATCTTGAGAAAGCGAAATCCGGTATTGATAAGGCGAAGAAACGGATCGAATTCGATATCGGTGCGATAGACTCGAAGAAGAACTCTCTCGACGACCGGGAAAAGCAGCTCAACGAAAAAGAAATCGAGCTGAAGAAGACCGAGGCAGAATTGCAGCCAATGGTCGAGGATATTGAGAGGAAGCTCAATGACATCGAGATAAGAGAGAGCTCTCTCGTCGAGCAATCATCCGAGATTGCGCAGAAACAGAAGGGGCTCGCCGAGTCTCAGAGTTCCATAGGCGCCAGACTGTCACAATTGGATGCCAAGGAAAAAGAGTTTGAAAGACGAGGCGCAGAGCTAAAGAGATTGGAGGAGCAGCTGAGCCTCCAGATGGCCAACATCGAGAAAGAACGAGAGGAGATGCGAGGAGTAAAGGATGATCTCGAGGAGACACGGAAGACGATTGAGAAACGTGATAGGCAGCTGGCGGATGAGAGAGCAGAACTCCAGACAAAGGAGAATCAAATCCAGCAGCTGACAGAGGAACTGGACAATAGACTCAAGGAGATCGAGGAGACGCATCAAAGATTAATCAAAGAAACTGAGAAGATGGAGTCCGATAAAACTGAGATAAGCTCTCGCATAACGTCCCTAAAATCTAGCGAGGATACCCTCCGGGCAGAATCGCAATCGTTGCACACCCTTGCCGAGGAGATAGAGAAGGCAAGAAACGAACTAATGCAGAGTCATCAGGGAGCAGAAGAGACCCGGAACCAACTCTCGGAAAAGCTTCAAAAGATTGAGCAGCGCGAGAAGGAGATAGAATCGATTGCGACTGATATCGAGAGCAGGCAGGAAGCCATCAAGAGCGACAGAGAACAGGTAGATGCCGAGATAGATGCTCTGGGCAAGAGAGAAGCCGATCTCGAGAAAAAATCGAACGAGGTTATGTCGATTCAGGCGTCTCTATCGGAGATAGAATCGAACCTGAGAGAAAAGGAAAATCAGCTGCAATCCAAAGAGAAGAGCATTCAAGATCAGGATGCGGCTCTCACGAACAAAGGGCAGGAGATAACTGCCAAATTGACCGAAATGCAGGACTTTGAACGCAATTACGCGTCAAAATTACAGGAGATAGATGCCAAGAAAAAAGAGGTGGAGGAAAAGACGAACCTGCTCTACCAGCGATCTTCATCGATAGATGAGAAGGAGCAATCTCTGAAGGTTTATGAGGAATCTCTGAGCAACCTTAAATTGGAGCTCGACAGAAGGCAGAAGGAGATTGAGGCACAGGCGGCTCCTTTGGCTGCAAGCAATCAGGAATTACAGAAAACATTAGGCGAAATCGCAGAATTGCGATCGCAACTATCAGAAAGGGATCAGAAGATCTCCTCTCTCGAATCGTCCTTGGCAGAGGCGCAGAAGAAGGTCGAAGAAGCACCGGTGACGGCAGAGGTTCCTGCTGTTGCCCCGGCGCCTGTTCCCGCTCCTGCTCCGATTGACGATTTAGAGAAGAAACAGAAGGAGCTCGAAGAGCGAGAGAAGAAGATTTCCGAGGAAGAGGTCATTATTGAGAAGCGGAAGAAAGCGGTCGGAGAGCAGGTCGATACACTATCGGAGATCACAAAGCGCCTTGAGGAATTGAAGGCCAGAACAAAAAAGAGCAAATAATTAAAAATTCGATCAAATACCCTCGCCACAAAAGACTATTTGCTGTGTGTGCGAGAAATGCTCTCTGTCCTCTTCATCAATCATCTCCATTTGAGCCTTTCTTGTGGTAGAAATGAGATTTCTTGTCATCTTGATCGCATCGTCAAGACGCGATTCCCTTAGAGCCCTCTGAATCGTTTTTATCTCGATTATGAACGGAGCGAGCACCTTTCCCTTATGCTTCATCTCGATCATCGCTTCCCTCAGGCAGGATATTTGCCCTTTGACTAAGCATATCACGTCTGGGGCGAGCACTCTCTTTGCCTTCTCGCCTATTTGCACCGCCTTATTCCAGTTTCCCTCATTGAACGCCTTTCTCGCAAGGACAAGAAGCTTCTGAGCCTTTGAAATATCCGCTCCGAACTCGGCCGCCTGCTCGATGCATATCTCAAGTTTTCTGAGCAATTTTGAGGAGTACGAGAATGATTTATTCGTCGCTCCTGAGAGATGCTCTGTCCCGAGCTTTGTCAGCCCCTGGTTGAACATGGAAATGACATCGACCCTTTTGGTGCGCTGGGGGAATGATATCCTAGAAATCTCAGCGGGGGTCTCAGAGCGTCCCCATTGATAATCGGATATCAGTTCCTCTATGCTTTCAAATGGAAGATTGGTTTCCTCCTCCGGGTTGATTTCCCCCTCCTCGAAGTAGCATTTCTTGTCATCAAGTTCTACAGGAGGCTCATCCCCCATCTCCTCCGGGGTCAGAAATTCCGCACCGCAGAATTTGCATCTTTGGTCCTCTTCACTCACCAGCATATCGCATCTTCCGCAGACGAACAAGAACTTCGGCTCATTTGTGACGGTAGAGAGGTCGTGGTTATCTCCAATCAAAGAAGAATTGTTTTTTAGCCTTACTGACTCCCTCAATGTGTTGTCCGTTTCCCAAGGGTCTCCGAGTTCTTCGATAAGATGCCTGCTACCATCGTTCTTCTCCCTTTGTCGACCATCGCTGGTAGCAGGGGTATGATTCGAGGACATCTTACCGAAAATATTTGCAAATGCTGACTATTTAAATCATCTCTCTTGGCTATCAACAGCGTGACAAAATGAGGCAAGGATGAGCTGTTTAGATCGGGAACTTTTTTCCGGGGTTCATGATGCCCCTAGGATCCAATATCTTCTTTATGTCGGAGTACAAATCTAAGTATTCCTGGCTCAGTTCATTTTTAACATGCTGCTTGTGCAGAAGACCTACTCCGTGACATGCCGCGATCGTTCCTCCAAGTGAAGCGATGTATTTCGACGCCTCATCTACCGCCGAAATGTATTCTTCCCAACCCTTGTCACTCATTGGAATTGAGAATCTCGTGGCGAAAATCATGTGCTTGCCAAAGTCGAAGTCTTTCCTCTCCCCTGAAAGCGTTTTCAGGCCGTGCCTCGGGAGTATGTCATCGAGCAGCTTTGAGAGGTATTCATCTTTTCTTGTCCGAGGGACATATGCGACTATGACATCCTCATTGCCGACCTCTGCCCTCATGCCGCACCAATGCATCAGAAATTCCTGCCAGTGCTCTCTTGATAACTCTTCCGTTGCAATCTTTCCTCCAAATTCCTGCGCTATCTTGATTACCGCCTTTCCCCCTGCAGCAACCTCCTCTTCGCTGCCCTCGAAGGCGATGATTATCGCGCTCTTGCTGTCCGGATATCCGATTGACGGGAAACCCTCCCCGTTCTCCCAGCCGC
>JAOUEZ010000004.1 GCA_029858465.1 Thermoplasmata archaeon
CGCATGTTAATGGGGGGGGTGCAATTGATGGACGAAAAGATCGACCGAAAGGATATTTTGGTTCTCTGGCACGAGTTTCTGTCCGAGAGAGGCAGACGCCAGGAGCTTACTACTATCGCGGACCTTTATCCCGACGTTCGATCGCTCACGGTGGACTTCTCCGATGTCGAACGCTTCAACCCCGACCTTGTCCAATACCTCCTGTCCGATCCCGCAGATGTTCTCGAAGGTGCGGAGCAGGCTATCCAGGAGATAATCCCGCCCGAGAAGAGGGGGATTGCAAAGATCCATTTCAGGATCACACACCTTCCGCGGGACACGCGTGTCGAGGTAAGGAAAATACGTGCGGAGCATCTCGGCAGATACATATCCGTAGAGGGACTGGTTCGTAAAGCGACCGAGGTTCGTCCAAGGATAGTGATGGCGAAATTCCAATGCATGCGATGCGGGCGATATACGGTCGTAGAGCAGGACGGCCTGCAGTTCAGAGAGCCTCTGGAATGCGACCAACAGGCCGGCGGTTGCGGAAGATCGATCGGATCAACCCGCTTCAAGCTCATGGTCGAGGAATCGGAATTCATCGATACCCAGAAGATAGAGATACAGGAAGCGCCCGAAGGGCTCAGGGGCGGATCGGAGCCCCAGCGGCTTGTCACATTTGCCGAAGACGACATAACTGGTCAAATATCCCCCGGGGACCGAGTGGCTCTGAACGGAACGCTCAGAAGCCTGCAGAAGTCGGGCTCACAGCAGAGAAGCACTCTGTTCGACATCAACCTCGACCTGAACTCAGTGGAATTCGAGGAGCACGAGTATGAAGAAGTGACGATCACCCCTGAACAGGAGCTGGCGATACGAGAGATCGCTACAAGAAGCGACAATTTCAAAAGGATTGCAGAATCGATATCGCCGACGATTTACGGTTATCCCCTCGAAAAACAGGCGCTCGCATTGCAGCTGTTCGGAGGCGTACAGAAGGTGATGGATGATGGCACTCGTATCAGGGGAGACATTCATATTCTACTTGTCGGAGACCCGGGCGTTGCCAAAACCATGATTCTCAGATACGTGGCGGATCTCGCTCCGAGAGGCATATACACATCAGGCAAGTCAAGCTCCGCCGCGGGATTGACGGCGGCCGCGGTCAAGGACGAGTTCGGCGAGGGTAGATGGACTCTTGAGGCAGGAGCGCTTGTGCTTGCGGACAAAGGTGTCGCCTGCGTGGATGAGCTGGACAAGATGTCCAACCAGGATCGATCAAGCATACACGAATCATTGGAACAGCAGACAGTGAGCGTCGCGAAGGCGGGGATCACCGCGACTCTGCAATCGAGATGCGCCGTTCTGGGCGCGGCTAACCCGAAGTACGGACGATTCGATGAGCACAAGACCATCGCGGATCAGATTGATCTCCCCCCGGCTCTTCTCAGCAGGTTCGATGCTATTTTCGCAATGACTGATAGACCAAATCCCGTGGAGGATGCGAAGGTCGCCAGACATATACTCCGGGTACACCGCAGGGGAGAGGTTCTGAAATACGATAACGCCAGCATGATTGCGGGCATCGATGGGGCCGCGATACTCGAGGATGATGCAGAGCTAATACCGCAGATAGACAGGGAACTCCTTCGGAAATATATCGCCTATAGCAAGAGGATAACCCCGATCTTAAGCGATGAGGCCATTGCCACCCTCGAGAGCTATTACGTCAAGATAAGAGGTCTAGGGACAGGAGAAGGTGCTTCAGTGCCGATAACTGCGAGGCAGCTCGAAGCACTGGTCAGGCTGTCAGAAGCAAGTGCAAGAGCGAGGCTATCTTCGATAGTCGAAGGAGGCGACGCACAGAGAGCCATCGACATAGTGGAATATTTCCTGCAGAAGGTAGCATCCGAGGGTGGCAGGCTAGACATCGATATCATAGCAACAGGACTGAGCAAGTCCCAAGTCGAACATATCCAGATTATCAGAAAGCTCGTGAAGGATCTTGCGGATCCGTCGACGGGAGTCCCTGAGATGGAGCTCCTCCAGCGCGCGGAATCCGAAGGGATTCCTCAGGAGAGGGCAAGGGCGCTGATAAAAAGACTGTCAGATGCGGGGGAATTATACCAGCCGAGAGCGGGCTCGTATCGCCTTGCCACTGAGGAGCGATTATGATCCTCCGGGTGTACAAGCGCGGAAAAGATGTGGTCGTCGCCGCCTGTGACGAGGAACTCTTGAACAAGACGTTCAAATGCGGCGAACTGAGACTGCACGTATCAAAGAATTTCTACGGCGAGGAGATTTGCGAGGAGGATGACCTTATTGCAGCGCTCAAGTTCTGCACGAGCGCAAACCTCGTCGGGAGCAGAACCATCGATATCGCGATCAAGGCCGGCTTCATCAAGCCTGAGGGCATAATTCGCATAGGCGATATCCCTCATGCGCAGCTCTATAGAATTTTCTGATCGATGTGAACCCGAAATATTAAGATACTATTCGGCCTGATGGCATAGCGGCTCTGCAAAGGGAGTGTGGATATTGTTCTGCGTCGAGTGCGGAAAGGAGGGGATGACATATGGCGGTCTCTGCGGGGAATGCTATCTCTCGAGAAAGCGTCCTGTCACGCTTCCGCCCGTCCTCGATGTCCAGATCTGCGGCGCCTGCTTCGCCGTGCACATCGGAAAAAGCTGGATTGATTCTTTGAGCATAGATGAGGCTGTCCGGCTCTCCCTCGATGCATCTTTGAAAAAGGAGAAGAATGTGTCCGATGTGAAGCTCGAGACGAAGCTTGTCGAACGCGATCCGCGGAATTACCTTGCCGATGTTCGAATCAGCTTCAGGATTGAGGATCTCGAAGGTGCAATCGACAAGAGGATCGAGATACGGCTGAAAAAAGACACATGCACGCGATGCGGCAAGAAATCAGGGCATTATTACGAGGCGATAATCCAGCTTCGCGGTCACGAGAAGGATAAGAAAAGGATCGAGAGGGCCCGAAAAGAAATTCTTTCGAGGATCGATGCGATCGGTTCGAGCAACAGGGAGATCTTCATTTCTAAGGAGGAGCGGAAGCACGGCGGGTACGACTTCTTTCTGAGCTCGAGCCAGACCGCAAAATCCGTCTCAAGGGAAATGATGAAAGCTTTTGGGGCGACAATGAAATCCTCTCCAGCAGTCGGAGGTAGGAAGGACGGTCATGACCTCGTCAGAATGACTTACCTTGTCAGATTGCCGGACTATGACGAGGGGGACGTCGTCACATTCGGCGGCAGAGCGTATCTCGTGAGATCGATTGAGGCAAAGTCCGTGAACCTTTTCGATCTTTCGATTTGGCAGGAAACCAAGGTCCCAAAGAGCAGGATCAGAGCCTCAGAAGTATTGCATCGTGAGGAGAGCGTTCATTCGACCTCTGTTATTGTTGAGGCAGATGACACTATTCAGATCATAGACCCCTCCTCGATGAAGCCCGTTGAAGTAAAGAAACCTGACAACTTCCGACTCGAGGGTTCGACGGTATCGATTATTAGAACGAAATTAGGAACATTCCTGCTCCCATAAAGTCGATAATCGTCACGAACAGCCTTATTCATATGGAAAGAAAAGCATTAATTTGACGAATTCTTATCCTTGAAAAGAGGGGATTAGATGATCTCCGAGAACATGCTAAAAGATGTCGTTGTCGAGCTGCTTCGCAAGACAGTGACTGTGATGCCAGCAGATGTAGTGAATGAGCTGAAAGCGGCAATGCAACGGGAGACGGAAGATGTCCCCAAGATGCAACTGAAGGCGATACTAGACAACCTCGACCTCGCCGAGAAGACCATAACACCGCTCTGCCAAGACACGGGCGTGACAATATTCTATGTCACACTTCCGAGATGCCTAGATCTCGATGTGGGCAAGGCAATAACCGAGGGGGTAAGGATCGCCACGAAAGAGGTCCCACTGAGACCAAATGCGGTTCATCCGATCACAAGGAAGAATCCGGGTGACAATGTCGGCAAAGGCATGCCATGGGTGAACTACAAGGTCTGGGATAAGGATTACATAGAAATAACTGTCATGACAAAGGGTGCTGGCTCGGAAAATATGAGCCAGATCGCCATGCTGACGCCCTCCCAAGGGATCAAGGGAGCAAAGGAGTTCATACTCAATACTGTGCTCAGAGCAGGCAGCAATCCATGCCCTCCGACGATACTCGGTGTCGGCATAGGCGGTTCATCGGACATCGCAGCGAAGCTTTCCAAGGAGGCTCTGCTGAGACCGATTGACAAGCGCAACGAGGATCCGGAGATAGCGGCGCTCGAGACGGAACTCAAGAATGCGTTAAACGAGCTGGGGATCGGGGTCATGGGCCTCGGAGGCAAGACGACCGTACTGGGCGTCAACATAGAATATGCCTATTGCCACACTGCGAGCATGCCCGTGGCTGTGAATGTGCAGTGCTGGGCGGCAAGGAGGGGTACGGCCCAGATATTCCCCGACGGGAAAGTGAAGTACCCCACGCATGAGAGGTGATCACGATGCAAGCAAGGTTGAAAACACCGATAAAAGAGGAGGATGTGAGAAAGCTCAATGTCAGAGACATCGTCTATCTTGACGGGATCATCTATACTGGGAGAGACGAGGTCCACATCCACGCTTTGGAACAGGCCGAGCACGGAGAAAAACCGCCGGTCGATTTCAAAGGAATGGCTCTCTATCATTGCGGCCCTATAATGAAGAAGGTGGGCGAAGAATGGAAACTTGTAGCCGCAGGCCCCACGACCTCTTCAAGGATGAATTCGCTCGAACCGAAGTTCATCGAGAAGTTCAGGCCGTCCGCGATCATAGGAAAGGGCGGTATGTCCCAGCCCACGATCGATGCAATGTCAAAGTTCGGAGCCGTATATCTCGCAATAACCGGCGGAGCCGCAGTATTAGCTGCGAAAGGGATCACGAAAGTGCACGGGGTGCACTGGTTCGAGTTCGGCATGCCCGAGGCGATCTGGGTGCTTGAGGCGAATAACTTCGGCCCTCTGATTGTCGCAATTGACAGCAAAGGCAAGAGCATGTTCGCCGACATCGACAGCAAGGTGAAGGGCAACATAGACAAGGCTAAGAAAATGCTGAAGCTCGCCTGATGAGATTATCATTCGACGGGCTCTTCTTTTTCTTCTATTCTGCTCTCCTCTTCCTTCATATCCTCAATTATTTCCTCTTCTACCGGTGCCTTTTCAGGTTGCTGGATGCGCTTCAGTCTAAGATACGTGGCCAGTGTCAATATTACTATGACTATGCCGAACGCAAGAACCATGAATGAATGAGGCAGATCCATCCCGAAGACGAATCCTCCGAGCGATTCTTTCACTGGAGCGAGGTATATATTGTGCTCTGTCACCCCTTCAGATGTGACATGTATGTCGTACGCAATGTACGGTGAGTATTTCGAGATTGATGTATTTCCTCTGACGGTTATTGTATAATTGCCCGCCGTCAGCCCAGGGAATGCGTACTGTCCCAACTCGTTTGTATATGTTTCCCGGTACTCCGGCCCAGTTATCGTCACCTTGTAATAAGCGAGGGGCTGAGCGGTGTGATCATCTCTGACCGTCCCCGTCAGCTGACCAGGTCTGGCTATGAGCGAAATGTCTATCCTCACGGTCACTCCTCTTCCGAGGACAACACCATAAGTCCGATTCTCCTCATATCCAGGCGCGGTTGTCTTGATCGTGTATGTTCCTACCGTGATGTTCTCTATTACGAAATCTCCCTGCGGACCAGTGGTCGCGAAATCCCCTGTTTCAATGATCTCAACTGTTGCACCGTAAACAAGGACAGTGCCAATATTGACAGTAGTAGTCACTACTCCGTATAATCTCGCTGGCAAGCTCGAAAGAGTGATGTTGACAAAAGTCGTGTTCCCGTTCTCGACCAAAACATCCGATACGGTGCCGGTGGAATAGCCCAGCTTTTGAGCGATGACTGAATAATTTCCCTCGGGAATTTTCGGAAGCAGGTAGGATCCGTCTGTTGCCGTCAATGCTGTATATTTGATTTGATCCACCATGACTGATACATTCGCCTCAAATATAGGGGTGTTACCTTCCAAAACCTGGCCAACTATGGTTCCATACGGCCTTGTCAAAATGAAAATTTCCTGTGATACATTCTTTGCTACTATTGTTACAAAGGCCGTTGAGGGAGTAAAATCAACCGCAAATGCGCCTACTGTATAGCTGCCGGACGGAATTCCTTTGATCATATACGCTCCATCAGAGGCGCTCTTGGCAGAATATTGAGGATAATCGACCAGTTGGATAGATGCATTTTGTATTCTGTTGTAGTTTGAAGTCAATACAAGTCCTGATAATGTCCCTCCCTCGAGAATTAGGGTCACATAGTTGACGACATCCGCCGTGATGTTGATTATTATCGAGTCGCCGATGTATCCTGTTTTATCGACATTGATGGTGTGGTTTCCGATAGTCACGTTCTCAATCGTGACGCTTCCATCTGTGCCTGTGAGCCAATAGGCGGAGTTGCCGGCTATCGTTACATTGGCTTCGAAGACTGGTCGCCCCCAGTCATCTGTCACATTCACATAAAGCGTCCCGTGTGTTCCTGCAAAAGCAAAGGCTGGGAGTTCATCTCCTAGATTTAAATAATTGATGCAAGCCGAGGCTGACAATATCGTCATTATTGCCGCCATTATGACAATGAATCTGATTTTTAAATTAGTCATTCGGCTCTATCTTCCAACATTGCCTAATGATAAAAAATTTTGGATATCGCTCCCAACAGGCAAAATTGTCGGATTTTCCAAATCTTTTAATAATCTGACTAGATAAGGCAATGAATTACACGGTCGATTTGCATGATTAGATGGGCTGTAGATAAGAGAACCAAGGGGGAGATTCTTGCCGCACTCGATCCCCTAGTCGCAGAATGGTTCGATTCGAGATTCGCGGAACTCACCGAGCCGCAGTCCATGGCAATCCCTCTCATAGAGGCGAAGAAAAATGTGCTTGTGTCCTCGCCGACAGGCTCTGGCAAGACGCTTACTGCGTTTCTGTCTATTATCGACCGTCTGTACAAGCTGCAAAAATCCGGCGAATTAGAGGACAGGATTTACGCAGTATATGTGTCCCCGCTCAAGGCACTGGCAAACGACATCAATAAGAACCTGCTGGCACCGATTGAGGAATTGAGCGAGCTGGCCGTATCGAAAGGCGAGGAAGAGCTGAGAATAAGGGTGGCTGTCCGCACAGGGGATACGAGCTCTGGCGAGAGGCAGAGGCAGGCGACCAAGCCCCCACATATATTCATAACGACTCCTGAGTCTCTTGCGCTTGTCCTCTCAACGCCCAAATTTCGGAAGAAGTTCGGCAAGGTCGAGTATGTCATCGTGGATGAGATTCACGAAATATGCGATTCGAAAAGAGGAGTCGCACTGTCGCTTAATCTGGAGCGGCTGCAGGCCGAATGCCCCTCCGAAATTGCACGAATCGGCCTTTCGGCGACACAGGCGCCAATCGAGGAGATCGGAAAGTTCCTGGTCGGACACAGCGGAACCGATTGGAGAGATCTTATCATAGCTGAGGTAAAGGGACAGAAAGATCTCGATTTAAATGTGCTCTGTCCTGCAGACGATATGACAGCACTGCCGTTCGAGATAGTCAACTCAAAGATGTACGACCTTCTCATCGATCTTATCTCAAAACACCGCACTACTCTCGTGTTCACCAATACTCGAAGCGGCACAGAGCACGTTGTATTCAAGTTGAAGGAGAGGGGATTGGCCGATATCGAAGCTCATCATGGCAGTATGAGCAAGGAGAGCAGGTTTTCCGTAGAGGACATGCTGAAGGAGGGAAAATTGAAATCGGTGGTCTCATCGACTTCCCTCGAGCTCGGTATTGATATCGGATATATCGATCTCGTCTGCCAGATAGGTTCGCCCAAATCAGTGGCGAAGGCTTTGCAGAGGATCGGAAGGTCCGGGCACGAGGTCGGCAAGACCTCGCAGGGGCGATTGATAGTCTTCGACAACGACGATCTTGTAGAATGCGCCGTGCTATGCCGTGCCGCGCACAAGAAACACATCGACAGAGTGACGATTCCTTCCGGCTGCAAGGACGTTCTTTCGCAGACGATTGTCGGGATGTCCCTGGAGAAGAAATGGAGGATTGAGGATGCGTTCGCCGTTGTCAGGCGCTCATATTGCTATCGAGAACTCACAAGAGAGCAGTTCATGGATGTGCTGAGATTCCTTTCGGCGAAAGAGGGGTTCGAGGGCGTCTATTCGAAGATATGGCTGGACGAAGCCGAAGGCGTATTCGGGATGAAGAAGAGTTCCAGGCTGATCTACTATCTGAATCAGGGCACGATACCTGAGGAAAGCTCTTACAAGGTCTTCTCAGAGAAGGGCGCGCCCGTCGGTAATCTTTCTGAGAAATTCATCGAGAGGCTGTCCAGAGGCGACATTTTCGTTCTGGGGGGCAAATCGTACGAGTTCATCAAGACCCAGGGGATGAAGGTCTTCGTGAGACATGCCTTGGGCAGGAAACCGACCGTCCCCTCGTGGACCGGAGAGATGTTGCCGAGGAGTTTCGATCTCTCGGTGGAGATCGGCAAATTCAGAGATGAGATATCCGAAAGACTGCAGGCGCTCAACGATCAGGAGAACCTAGACTGGCTTCAGAGAGATTTCGACGTCGACATCGGATCGGCAAGGACGATCCTGAATTATTTCAAGGAACAACAGGCGGTCGCTGGCGTTCCTACAAATTCAAGGCTCCTTATCGAGGGCTATCAAGATGAGGAATCTAAATCGAACATCGTGTTCCATTTCCCGTTCGGCCGAAGGGTGAACGATGCCCTGAGCAGGGCCTATGCATTCAAGATATCCAACAAATATGGTTTCAACACGACTGTCTCGGTGACGGACGATTGCTTCATGATAACGACTCCAACCTCAATACCTCTCGAAGAGATTCAACCGCTTGTCAAGAGCGATGAGATCGAGATTCTGCTTCGGGACTCTCTGAAGGACACCGAACTCCTGGCACAGAGATTCAGGCATTGCGCATCGAGAGCTCTGATGATACTGAAGAATTACAGAGGCAAGGATCTGTCTTTATCGCGCCAGCAGATGCGCGCCAAAAAGCTCCTCGAGACTCTCGAAGATGCGAAGAACTTCCCTGTTGTAGCCGAGGCCTACAGCGAGATACTCAACGAAGTCTTCGATCTCGACAATGCAAAAGAAGTTCTGCGGAGCGTAGAATCAGGAGACAGGACGATCGCGGTCAGCAACTACGGAGACGCGCCATCTCCGTTCTCGCACAACGTCCTGCTCGCGGGCATATCCGACGTCGTGCTTATGGAGGATAGAAGCTCTCTACTCAGACAGCTACATCGGAAGGTCCTGGCAAAGGTTCTCGGCCAGGAAGCACTGGCAGAATATAAGTTCGAAGAGGAGAAGGTGAGCCTATACTTCGCGAAGAAAATCAACCAAGTGTCTTCGGAAGACGATCTGGTCGAGCTGCTGAGACGCACAGGACCGCTACAGCTTTTCAGAGAAAAAGGGCTGAGTGCCACCTCGCTTACCGGGCTGCCGGTCGAGACTATCAGGGCGATGTCTGAGAAGCTGCTGAAGAAAGGCTGTATCCGGTCCGTTTGGCTTTCCGATTCCCACTGGGTTATCTCTGAAGACAGGGATGAGATATCTATAGCTCTCGAGACCGAAGGAGAAATGCCCGAGATTGCGAAGAGGCTGATCAATTTCCTTCAATCGCCAAGAAGCCTTCCGGAGATTACCGACAACCTCTCACTCTCCAACGAAGAGGCAACCGAGCTACTGCATGTCCTTGAACGGAGATTCCTCGCCGAGAGGATATCCTTCTCCAGAAATTCCTTCAAATGGATATCCTGCAAGCCGGACTACGGCGACAGGGAGGAATCTAGAGCAAAGATGATCGAGAGGCACCTTCGGATGTTTGCGCCTCTTACACTGGACGAAATTGCCTATCACTTCAGACTCGCCGAGCAGGATGCGAAGACTGCACTGAGCAAGCTCGAATATGAGGGGAAGGCGGTATCCGGACGTTTCGTGATAGGCGACGATATACAGTACATGCTCACAAACGATTACGTCTCTCTGAGCAATGAGGGACAAGAGGTCTTCGACGAGGAGCTCATCAGGAAGTTTCAGCTCTGGAAGCAGTTCAGGGACATCGCATCGATTGACGATTATTTCGAAATGTTTGGCGAGGCAGGGATGCTCTATGATATTTACCAGCGATGCCCAAAGATGGATCCGGATGAATGGATTTCGAAGAGATCGAAAGGCAAAGTGCTGAGCGGGCGGTTCCTGAGGGGACGCGTGAGATATGTCCGAGCAGAAGACTCGCCTTATTTCGTGTCACTTTATCGTAAGCAGGAACCATCATCTTTCGACAACTCTGTGATGAGAAAAATCGACGAGCTTGGGAGCGGATCGATATTCGATCTCGAAAGGGCAATGAGCGAGTCAAGGGAGACCATCAAGGGCGCCCTTGAGGTGCTCGATCAGAACATGTACATAGTGCGCCAGTACACAGAAGGCGAGGATTGGAGCGGGCTCAATATCTATCAGACTTTCAGCGTGGAAGAGCCGAAGGGCAACCCAGCCGAATGGCTGGTCAAGAAATTCCTTGCGAGCCACGGCCCAGTCTCCCTACCGGCAATACGCGGCTATACAGGTCTCGAGATAGATGAAATTGTGAACATTCTTAAAAGTCTCGATGTGTCGAGAATAATCACGGGGCTTTCCAGGCTCGAGCTCTACATTCTGCCGGAAGACATCGAGGAGCTCAGGGAATTCCAGCCGATGGAAGATCCGATGCGGATTCTGACATTGTATGATCCGCTTCTCGAAACCAGGTGGGCGGAGCTCGCCAGTAGGTTCGGGGAGGGATGGTATTTCCCGGTGGTCAAGGACGGAATAATCGTCGGAATGACCGAGATCTGGCCTCTGAGCAGCTGCATCGAGATCAGGGAGATCGCGCTCGATAAACCATCGGAGGAAATGCTTCATGAGTTCCTATCAGCGCTGAAGACTTTCTCTTCCTTCTTCGAATTCTACGGAATAGACGTCGTCAGGATAAGATCGGTGTTCGGCCAAGATGTGACGGAGTTGGATGAGAGATTTGCCGCCGTATTGAGGAGCGCCGGATATCGCCTTCTAAACGGCATGATGGTCAAGGGAAAAGTTGTCGACAAATCGTTCCAGGATTCACAAATAATCAAATATGTCTTTTCCAAACAGCGCATCAATCGCAGCAAACAATTTACCAGCATAGGAGCTGCTCTGCGGGCAATGGGGGGCCTCAGGAGCGAGGCGGAGGGATTGATAAGATCGAACACCGGCCTGGTCGGCAAACCGATATCCAGATCCGAGGGGATATTCAGGGGGATCGGGGTTCCGCCATTCCTGATGTACATGAGCATGGCGACCGCTCAGCTGTATCGCAATGTCAAAGACGCCGAGGTCGCCGAGGAGATGGCCTCGCTTTATCAGGTGATCGCATCAAATCCCCCCTTCACCAAAGAACAGATATTCGAGCAATCGCCGCTCGGGCCATCAGAAGCTGCCGATGCGCTTCGGAAGCTGTATCAGAAGACTTTGATAGTAATGGATTCTAGCGGGAAATATCGCGCCGTCGATGCAGCAGAAATATCCGTGTTTGAAGCCAGGAAGAACATCATAAAGAAATCATTCGAGATGTTCGGCCTATTCTCTGCCGAGGGCCTTTCTCAGTACCTTCATCACATATTCGGAATGCGCGATCTCAGGCGAGCCCTCAGAGAGCTTGAGGCCGAAGGTTTCCTATCGAAGGGTTATCTCAGGGAGGATAATGAGACTCTCTATTGGGTCATAAGATCCGATTTCGGAAAGATCGAGAAAGCAAAATTCCTCGAGGCATTCGTTCTCTCTCCCCAAGATAGGTTGGTCACCTTTCTACGCGACGCCTGGGGGATAAGATTCGGAGAGGTGGGACAGTTCATTATATTCGAAGGCATCGAGGTTATCGGGAAGTTCAGGGCGAAAATCGATAGGCACGATATTGAGATATGGGATTTCGAAGGCAATGTGAGAGCGAACGAAATACTCCGCGCTTTCAATGCTAAATTGGGCAAAGGGATTCTAAAGGAAGACAATAAGCGTCTCAGCGAGTGGGAGATCACGGACTTCTTCGAAAGGACTAATCTGTTCGTCAAAGATTGAACAGCGGCAGGATCCGAATCAGCGCTTGTACCCTATCTTGATAAGGAAATCCTTCCTCCAATTCTTATCCGATTCCTTCTCCACAGCGATCGGCTTCTCTCCATCCAGAACGCCTAATATCCCTCGCTGTTCTCCTTCTGATGCGACCACTACCTGCGCTTTATTCGCCGTTGCGCAGAATATGCTGCAGACTTCTGGCACAGATTTTATTGCATTTAGAACATTTATTGGATAGCAGTTGGCAAGCATCACAACGAACGAATGCCCAGCGCCTATCTCGAGAGCATTCCTTTCTGCGATCTTGATCATCTCCTCGTCAGTTCCATCAGTCCTCAACAGTCGCGCTCCGCTGGCCTCGCAGAACGCGATTCCGAATTTGGCGCCAGGGACCGAGCCGACAATCGCCTCATAGACATCCTCGACAGTCTTGATGAAATGCGATTGACCGATAATCAGATTGCAATTCTCCGGGATCTCTAAAGATATCAGCCCAATATCCATCAGGATTCACCGGCAACATCAGGAACTTGCTCGGAAAAAAAACTGTCGATTGCATGATTTCTATCGAGGCAAGATTTGACGACTCAGTGCCGGCTTCGAGGACAGCTTTCCCAATGCAACATTGATGGCTCATCGTCCTTGCTGGGCTCAGACTTCCTGAAAACATTCCCGCAGAACATGCATTTGTCCCAAGAAGCCGGGATATCCCTGTAGCATGTTGAGCAGTTCCTCAGGAAGAATTTCCCATCATTATCGTTCATGTCGTTTTGTCGATCATGCATTGCTCTAGCCGATTCGTAGAATAGCGCCTCCTTCTTTAAAGTTGACTAAGATGGCGCTATTTTCAGAATTTCGAAAGATTCTCTCTGGCTTTGATACAATGAAATCATTATCAATTTCGATTTGCGAAATAGTTAATTATTTATTGGCGTATAAAGTAAACTCCAGTATCTTATCTCGGAGGCAGGTTCAATTGCCAATTAGCACCTCTGGAAGACTTTGTCCTATCTGCGATTCACCTTTGGAACCAGGGGCGAAAAAATGCTCCTTCTGCGGTACAGATTTGACTATTTTCAATGGTGAAGCAAAGGGGGCCCTGAGAGCAGAAGATGCCAAGGTCAAAGAGACATATTCGCAGGTCTCTGAGAAAGAGCAAATCCCCGCGCCAGTCATCGAGTCGATTGAGAAGCGACCTTCGGAGGCGGAAGGCGCCGGAAGGGTCTTCGAATGTCCAGCATGCAATAGAAAGGTTACCGAGAGTGATAAGGTATGTCCGCACTGCGGAGCAATATTCGAGGAGGAGGCACAGTTCGAATGCCCTGCCTGCGGAACGACCGTGATGGCAGATGCGAGCAAATGTCCCGGATGCGGAGCAATCTTCCTTGAGGAAGGGCAGCAAGTCTCTGAGGAAGCCGCGAAAGAAGTGTCTCCAGGCGAACTCTCGCCGGACGTTCAGCCAGAGATTGTAGCAGTTGGAGAATCCGAGGCTGAAAAAGCCGCGGCTGAGGCGCGCAAAGACGAAGAGCTTCAAAAAATAATCTCGGCCGCTAAGAAGATCAAAGATACCCGTGACGCGGACAAAGGGAAAAAGGGCGTGCTTGAGAAGAAGAAGACTAGGAAAGGCTTCGGCCTGTTCAAAGGCATATTGCAAAGAGAGGGACCGGCTGAGAAGAAACAAGCAACTCCTGCTCCAGTGGCACAGGAACAAGAGGCCAGAGCCGAAATTTCTGAGATGCATCCTGAAGCAGAGAAGGAGCAGCCAGCGGAATTAGGACCTCATCCTCCGCCCAGGGTCAAGAAGACCTTCCCGACCGATTCGAGGGAGCAGGGCAGGGATCTCGCCAGACTCGTCGCCGAAGTGCGATCATTGCTGAACACTGCAACGGAGAGAGGGATATTCATGGACGAGACCAAAGCACTGCTTGACCAAGCCATAACTGCCGGCAGGGAGAGGCAGTTCATTCAAGCTCTAGAGCTTATTTCCGAAGGCCAGGAAAGGCTTCAGGCGCAATTGCATGAATATGTCAGCGCCAACATTGTCTCTCTACAGGATGAGGTCGTTGTCGCGAAGAAACTCGGAGGCGATTCCGCAAAAGCCAATGTGTACATAAGAGAAGCATCAAGAGGCGGTGGCTCAGGCGATTACCAGGCCGCGCTTGTCTTTATCGACAAGGCGCGAAACGAATTATCCCCTGTGACCGGGCGGTACAATGAGACGAAAAATGCGCTGAGGAAGTTCGAAAGACTGGTCAAGGATGTCAGAGTCATAGGGATTGACAATGAACCGCTCAAGGCGCTGTATGAAGATGCAAAATCTGCATTCGACTCCCTCGATTTCTCAAAGGCACACAATATCATCAAGAAGAACACGGATGAGATTATCTCTCAGATTCCGAATCGAATGTCCAAGGAGATCGACAAAGCCAAACAGCTGCTGATCGAGGCAAAGATGAAGACTGACGGCGGCGTATCGACTCAAATCTCAATTTTGAAATCTGCAATCAGGAACATGCAGGAAGAGAAATATGTCGAGGCTCTCGCAGAATTGAAGAAATTCAAGAAAGAGATGCGAAGGCTGCTTACCCCAACTTGATTGTCTCGAACTCTCTTTCGAGAATTGAAAGTTCCTGTGCTTTGAGAGTTCCAGGCCCTACCGATATCAACATTATCGAGTTGCTCTCGGAGAAATCATCGATCAATCTTCTCAGGAAGCGCAGCACACCCTCGAAGCTCGTATTGCTTATCAGATATTGGAGTCCATCAATGAGGAGTATTCCCGGCTCTCCCTTGCCGGTGAATTCCTCGATTGTATGAACAATCATCTCGAGGCTGGGCGAGATGGTCTTCTCGCTCTTGCTGTCCTTGTCGGTCAACCAAAGGATCTCGGCGCGCTTTGTTCCATACTCCTTTCTAACTTGCGCCGGGTTCATCCTTGTTATCTCGAGACCCTTGAATCCTTCCGTTATCTTATTTGCGAATATTCTGTTGCTGTTGACCGGTCTGTCCTCCTCGATAAGATAGCTATGTCCCGCCTTGATGTCAACAGCCGGTCCGACCCGCTTCTCCTCCTTCAGGCCGATTGTCGGGGTCAGGACTTCCTTTGCCAGTTGCAGATCGATGTTCACTTTCATCACGGTTGAGAAGGCGATCAATCGGTTCAATGCTGCCTCGAGCTCCCTGACGTTCGTCTGAACATTTTCAGCGATGAAGTCCAGAACGGACTCAGGCATCTCCTTTCCCTTCTCCTTCGCCTTTCTCTTGATTATTTCAATCCTAGTCTGTTTCTCTGGAGGCTGAATGTCAGCGATCATCCCGCCCTGAATCTTGGTCGCCAATTGATCCGACAGCCTGGGGATCTCCCTGGGAAGCCTGTCGCTGGCGACCACAACTTGGCCGCCGCTCTGTAAAGTCTCGTCGATTATATGCATCAACTCGTCCTGTGCTGCATCCTTGCCGGCGAGGAACTGGAAATCATCGATCATGAGCACCTTGCTCTTCCTGATGATGTTTCTGAAACCGCGCAGATCATTGTTCTTGATAGCCTGATCCAATTCTTCGGCGAATTTCTCGGCGGGGATCAGGACGATTTTCTCTTTCGGATTCTTATCCAGGATCTGCCTGGCTATGGCATTCAGAAGATGGGTCTTTCCAAGCCCCGATTTTCCGTATAGGAAGAGCGGGTTGTACGCCTTGTCTGGCGCATGCGCAACGGCCACTGCAGCCGCATATGCGAATTTGTTGTTCTTCCCCACGACGAATGACTGGAATCCCATCCCCTCAGTCAGCACTGTGAGCGGCGATGCTTTTTCTTCCGATTCCTTGCAGCTTTGGCAGACACCCTTCCCATCTAGTATTCCGCCACATTTTTCGCATGTGGACACCTCCTTTTTTGGGATTTGGCCTCGCTGGTATTGCAGGATAAGATCATACAGGTCTCCTGACTGCTCATCCCGTTTCTTTTTCTTGATGTCCTCTTCGATCTTTTTCTCTGCTATCTTCGTCTGCTCTATCCTGATTTTGATTTTATCCCTTAGATTCAACAGCTCTCGCTTGATCGAATCTAATTGCTCAGGATCATTCAATCTAGCCCTCAGTGATTCAATCTCCTCCTCGAAGCCAGACATGGGGAGGCCGTCTATTTGCTTCTCGATTATCTTCAGTTCATCGATCTTATCCTGATACTTCGCGAGCTCCTTCTTTGCAGCGGTTCTGTTGATCTTGAAAGTCTCTTCGAGCTTGCTCACGACATACCCCTGCTGTCGTATCTTGTCAATCTCAACCATTACGGGATCTCTTTTTTCCTTCTCATCTTTCTCAGCAGATGGCTTCACGACAGGTGCCTTTTCAACCTCCTCTTGGCGAGGCGGGAATTTTGACGGCTCAAGGTTCTCAGTTTCGATGAGTTTCGCGTCCGGAAACCGGCGGTCAAACTCCTCCTTTGGCACGCGGCTGTGGAGCTCTATTACCGAATGCTTGTCCTGAGAATCCTCCCAAATGAATCTCATTGATTTATCCCCCGCATAGATCCTCCTGATCTCCCGGGGATGCGCCTTGAAGAATTGGTAGATGGACATCTTCGGGGTGCCCTGGTCTATGACGAGATAGCCAGTCGAGCTCAACCCCTCCTTCTTCAATATGACCTTTATGTATCCGCTGAAAGAGTATTGCGTGAGATCGTTCAGGATGCCTTTGAGAACATCAGGGCCGCCCCTTGCGGTCCTGACTACTATCCCCTCGGGTATCCGGAGCTCTGTGGACAAAGTTGATGCCTCGCTTGACAATAAATGAATCTGCATAAATCTTTTTTTAGGTAATATCTCTCATCTGGAAATAATCTTATGCCACATATTGAAATTTGAAAAAGTATAACTACTCATTGCAGGTTCAAAGACACGGGTATGCCACTGTAGCTCAGCGGCAGTGCATGTATTGCACCGCTATAGAGCGGCGGTTTCGTAAACCGCAGGCCGGGGGTTCGAGACCCTCCAGTGGCTCCATTCATTTTCATTTTCATGCAGTCGCAAGCCCTGCACGTTAAAAGCGAATCAGTGTCCTATATAAGTGAATCTGTGCGAAGTCTTCATGACCGAAGTGGAGCGAGCCGATATCGTAGCCAGCTCCTTCTTCCTCAGCATCTTCTTCTTCTTGATGATCATCTCGATCATCTTCTCATCGATGAATCCGGTCCGAGTGCTGATGATCCCCTTGTCCTCCAGGACATGCACCCAGAAACTGAACGCTCTCGCGCTCATTCTCTTGGCTTCCATGATCCTGCCTGTCGCGATCAGCTTGAGAACATCCATGTCAATTGTTCCGCCGAACTCCCTCTCGCCGGTGGCGATCAGAACCATGTTGAGCAGCTTCTTGCGCCCCTTCCTCATGCTCTTGATGTCGGTGTATGAGTAAATGGTACCGTCACGGATCTTCTGCTCGATTTCCCAGATAGGCAAGTTGTCCAAAGCTCTGACTCGTTCTATTAAAACGCAGTAGTCTGTTGCCTTACGAATCCTCAAGAGAGATGGGTTCACTAACGTGTTGCTCCCCGGACCCGCCTTGCTAGGGCAAATATATTTTATTGAAAACCATCTGTTGGATTAATACCTTACGCTTTTATCGAGCTTTCTTGTGCGGCGATTCTAGAAAAAAATGGTGATTTTTTCTATATTCAAGTTATGTTTTTCTTCTGCCGGGTTTTTGCCGGATCATCTATCCCGAACGCCTCATCGAAAAGTCTCATCGCGCAGTACTCTCCGCACATTGTGCAGACCGTTGCGTCATTCGCCGAGAACCTTTCGTGCATGTCTTTTGCCTTGCTTCTGTCAATGCACAGCTCCATCATTTGCCCCCAATCAAGCGCCTTGCGAGCAACTGACATAGATAGGTCCCAGTCTGCATCAATACCCCTTGAAAGATCCGCGGCATGCGCAGCGATCTTCCCTGAGATGACGCCATCTCGCACATCATCCACCGTAGGGAGCGAAAGATGCTCCGAAGGCGTCACGCAGCACAGGAAATCTGCCCCGTGATATGCGGCCAAAGCGCCGCCTATGGCGCTTGTGATGTGGTCATAGCCAGGGGCGATGTCCGTCACCAGTGGTCCTAGCACATAGAAAGGAGCACCGTCGCATATCGATTTCTCGAGCCTGACATTAGCCTCTATCTGATTGATGGGAACATGCCCGGGGCCCTCGACCATAGTCTGCACACCGGCGTCTCGCGCCATTCTGACCAGCTTGCCAAGTATTACAAGTTCAGCTATCTGCGCGGGATCGGTCGCATCAGCAGTGCAGCCGGGCCGCAAACCATCCCCCAGACTCAATGTGATTTCGTGGTCTCCCGCCATTTCTAAGAGATAGTCATATCTCTCGAATAGGGGATTCTCGTTCCCCGTATGGGCCATCCAGTTAAGCAATATCGCGCCCCCTCTGGAGACGACATCGGTCACTCTCGGATGGTCCGCAAGGGCGTTTGCGGATTCCTTTGTAACGCCGCAATGAACGGTAATGAAATCGACACCCTGCCTCGCATGAGATTCAATGACAGAGAATATGTCGTCCTCGGTCATGTTGAGAATGCCGCCTCTGCCGCCCATTTTGCATGCCACTTCGTATATGGGGACCGTTCCTAGAGGCACCTTGACATTCTTCAGAAGTTTTTCTCTGATATCATGCAGGTCGCCGCCGGTGCTGAGGTCCATGATTGTGTCTGCTCCGTATTTCATCGCGACTCTCGCTTTCTCAATCTCGGTCTGCAGGGATACGAAATCTGGAGAAGTGCCGATGTTGGCGTTGATCTTCACACTGAGCCCCTCCCCGATCGGCACTGGGCAAGCGATTTCATGAACTGGATTATTGGGGACCACAGCCCTGCCGTTGGCTACCGCTCTCCTGAGCCTCTCCGGGTCTACGCCCTCCCACTTCGCCGCCCTTTCTATGCTATCTGGCAGCTTTATTTCAGCCTCTCTCATCAGTCGCATTGAATATACCTATCCAAACCTCTCGATATCTATGTTTTGATTGTACAGAAGCATACCAAAATGCATCTGGACCCGAATCGAACATGTTCGGTCAAGGTCGATTTCGATGACCGACGAACAGGTCCGATAAATAATTAATTATTAGAATGAGAATAATTTTAGCCAGAAGACAAACAAAAGCCTTAAGAGTATACACTCCATAAGGGTTACTGGTAACCGAAAAAAAACACCCTGGACAGGATGGGATGTAATCCTTATGGAGTCGTTTTGAATGAGTGACGACAATAAACAGCCGGATGCGCAGGAATCGGTCTACGACGCCGACAAGATACAGGTATTGGAGGGTCTAGAGGCTATCAGAAAGAGACCGGGCATGTACGTAGGAAGTACGGACCAATACGGACTTCATCATTTGGTCTATGAGGTCGTTGATAATTCGATCGACGAGGCAATGGCCGGCAGCTGCAATAACATACATGTCACAATCGAAGAGGGATCCATCGTAACAGTCACGGATGACGGCAGAGGCATACCGGTAGGCATTCACAAGAAATACAACAAATCCGCCCTCGAGCTCGTCATGACGAAATTGCATTCCGGAGGCAAGTTCGACAACAAAGCCTACAAAGTTTCTGGAGGGCTTCATGGCGTCGGCCTTGGGGTAGTCAACGCTCTTTCAGAGTTCGTTGAAGTCGAGGTCGTACAGAACGGAAAGATGTTCTACCAGAAATATGAAAGAGGGCAGCCCGTCACAGAGCTGAAAGTTCTCGGCGATTCGCCCGATCACGGTACGACGATCCGGTTCAAGCCGGACAAGCTGATTTTCGAGGACATAAACTTCGATTTCAATCTGATATCCACCAGACTGAGAGAATTGGCATTCTTGAACAAGGGACTGAAGATTGTAGTAGAGGATCTCCGGACAGGCGAGCAGCAGATCTACCGCTTCGATGGCGGAATAACCGAGTTTGTCCAGTTCGTCAACAAGAATCGCAAGGCGCTGCATGAGCAGCCGATCTACATTTTCGGGGAGAGCAAGGACATCAGCGTTGAAATCGCAATGCAATGGACCGATGGATATGCCGAGAGCGTACACACGTTTGCCAACAATATTAACACAATCGAGGGAGGGGCGCATCTGGTGGGGTTCAGGAGCTCCATCACGAGGACGATCAACGATTATGCAAGGAACAACGGTTACCTGAAGGAGGGCGCCGAGGGGTTGAGCGGTGAGGATGTGCGCGAGGGGCTGACGGCTATCATCAGTGTCAAGCTCCGCGACCCGCAGTTCGAGGGCCAGACGAAGACCAAGCTCGGCAACAGCGTCGTCAGGACCGTTGTAGAATCGGTGGTCGGACAGAAGCTCACGGAGTTCCTCGAGGAGAATCCGAAAATATCCCAAATCTGTCTGCAGAAGGCGATACTCGCAGCCGAGGCTAGAGAGGCCGCAAGAAAGGCCCGCGAGCTCACCAGGCGAAAAGGCCTGCTCGAGGGCGGAGGTCTGCCGGGAAAACTTGCCGATTGCAGTGAGAAGGACCCCGCGAAATGCGAGGTCTTCCTCGTCGAGGGGGACTCAGCAGGAGGCAGCGCGAAGCAGGCAAGGGACCGTACGTTTCAGGCCATTCTTCCGCTGAGAGGCAAGATACTCAATGTCGAGAAGGCCCGGATGGACAAGATGCTGAAAAACCAGGAGATCAGAACGCTCATAACCGCCTTCGGGACCGGGATCGAGGAAGAGTTCGACATTTCCAAGGCCAGATATCACCGGATCATCATACTGTGCGACGCGGATGTCGATGGGAGCCATATCAGGACATTGCTTCTGACCTTCCTCTATCGGTACATGAAGCCGCTCATCGAGGCAGGATACATCTACATAGGCCAGCCGCCGCTCTATCGGATCAAGAAAGGGAAGAGCGAGGTCTACGTCTATTCGGACAAGGAGAAGGATGACATAGTGAAAGAGATGGGTTCCGCCGCCGACATTCAGAGGTACAAAGGTCTTGGCGAGATGAATCCCGAACAGCTCGCGGATACGACGATCAACCCTGCGACAAGGATGCTCAAGAAGGTGACTATCGACGACGCGATGCTCGCGGACGAGCTATTCACTATTCTGATGGGGGACGCGGTCGAACCGAGAAGGGAGTTCATCCAGGAACATGCCCGAGAGGTCGAAGTACTGGACGTATAGGTGATCTGATTTGCCCGATACTCAGGAAGAGCAGCAGGGAATTGCACGAAGAGTCACCATGCGTCCGATAGAAGTCGAGATGAAGAAATCATACATCGACTACGCCATGAGCGTCATTGTCGGAAGGGCGCTACCGGATGTCCGAGACGGCCTGAAACCCGTTCATCGGAGAATTCTCCATGCCATGAATGAGATGGGGCTCACTCGGAACAAGTCTCACAAGAAATGCGCGAGAGTCGTCGGAGAGGTGCTGGGCAAATACCACCCCCACGGAGACATCGCAATCTACGATACTCTCGTCAGAATGGCGCAGGATTTCTCCATGCGCTATCCGTTTGTCGACGGCCAGGGAAATTTCGGTAGCGTCGACGGGGACACTGCGGCGGCGATGAGGTACACGGAATGCCGTCTGGAGGCGATCGCCGATGAGATGCTTGCGGACATAGACAAGGACACGGTAGATTTCACCGACAACTTTGACGGGTCATTGAGGGAGCCATTGGTGCTGCCGTCGAATCTGCCAAACCTTCTCGTCAACGGGTCCTCCGGGATCGCCGTGGGCATGGCGACGAACATCCCGCCTCACAACCTTTCCGAAGTGGTCGACGCAGTGGTCCTTCTCATCGACAATCCTGAGGCGGAAACACGCGAGCTGATGGAGATCATACGCGGCCCAGATTTCCCGACAGGCGGGATAATCTACGGCATAGACGGGATCGTGGAGGCCTACGATTCCGGGCACGGCAGAATCAGAGTGCGGGCGAAAACACAGGTCGAGTCGCATGAGGATAGGGAGAGGGTGATCGTCACCGAGATACCCTACAACGTGAGCAAGGCGACTCTCCTCGAGGCCATCGCAGAGCTCGTCAAGGCAAAGAAGATCGAGGGGATCAGCGACCTGCGCGACGAATCCGACAAAGAGGGAATGCGAATAGTCATCGAGCTGAAGAAGGACGCCATGTCTGAGGTCGTTCTCAATCAGCTCTTTGCGCACACGCAGATGCAGGTCACTTTCGGAATAATCAACCTCGCCCTTGTGGACAACCAGCCGATTGTTCTGTCGTTGAAAGAGATGCTCGACTATTTCATCGAGCACAGGTTCGACGTCGTCAGGCGCAGGACGAAGTTCGACCTCGAGCAGGCCAAGGCTAGGGCTCACATTCTCGAAGGGCTCATAACGGCCATCGACAACCTCGACGATGTCATAAAGCTGATCAGGAAGGCGAAGACGCGCGAGGAGGCCAGAGACGGACTGATGAAGAAGTACCTCCTGAGCGAGATACAGGCAAAAGCGATACTGGAGATGCAGCTGCAGAGGCTGACAGGCCTCGAGATGAAATCGGTCAAGGAAGAGTACGATCAGATTTCCAAGAAAATCGAAGAACTCCAGAAGATACTGATGGACGAGAAGGCCATATTCACAATAATCAAGCAGGAGCTCCTGCAGCTCAAGGACAAGTACGGAGACGAGCGGCGCACCGAGATAGTCATGCAGGCGATCGACCTTGACATCGAGGATCTAATCCCAGTCGAGGATGTCGTCGTCATGATAACCAACAGCGGATACATC
>JAOUEZ010000094.1 GCA_029858465.1 Thermoplasmata archaeon
ATGAGTGTGCTGCCCCATCTCGATCAGCAACGCATAATGCGTTTTGCGACGCTCATTACTTCCCAGAGCGGTTTTGTCGTGATAGACACCGAAAGGGTGGGGTGAGAAATGACGGAAGAGAAACTATCTACAGGCGTGGCAGGGCTTGACGAGATGCTGAGCGGAGGAATCCCGAAAGGGCACATCGCAGTCGTAATGGGCGCTTTCGGCACGGGCAAGACCACTCTTGCTCTTCAGTTCATCAACCAGGGCCTTTCTGATGGGGAGAATTGCATCTTCATATCGCTTGAGGAGGATACAAAATCCATACTGAGGAGTGCCGAGGCATTCGGGTGGGACCTGCAGAAATACTTCGACGAAAACAAGCTCGGTCTTTTCAAGCTCGAGCCAGCCGACGCAAAAAGCACAATATCGCGAATAAGAAGCGAGCTGCCGTCCTTCATAAAACAGTTCAAGGCGAGCAGGGTTGTTCTAGACTCCGTCTCTCTGCTCAATATGCTTTTCGATAGAGAACAGGAGAGAAGAACCGCGCTTTTCAATCTCACACAGCTGCTGCGATCCACCGGTTGCACTTCTCTGCTCACCGCAGAAGTCAAGGACGACAATCCTCGTTCCTCAAGAGACGGACTGGTTGAATACACGGTCGACGGAGTCATTCTGCTCCAATACGACGAGCCGAGGGAGAGCGGCGAGGGGAGTCTCAGCGTGAGAATTCTGAAGATGCGCAGAATAGCTCATTCCAGAAGAATACGTCCGTATTCTATCGGAAAGAACGGGATCACCGTGCATTCCCATGCAGAGGCCCTCTGATCTTATCAGATCTCTTCTGATATCAGTTCTGCAAGGCGCCTTATGCCCTCCTCAATGTTCTCATCCGAAGGGTATGAGAAGCTGAGTCTCATCGTGTTCTTCCCGGAATGATCAGGGAAGAAGCACCTGCCCTGCACGAAGGCCACTTTTTTCTTGATCGCCTTCTTCAATAGCAAGTTTGTGTCTATATTGCTTGCAAGTTCCGCCCAAAGGAACATGCCTCCTTGGGGATGAGTCCATTTGACATCCTTTGGAAAATATTTCTTGAGAGCGGAGATCATGACCTTCTGCTTGTGCCCGTAGAACTTCTGAATCTTTGGCAGATGATTCTTCAGATAGCCGCCAGAAATATATTCTTCGGCAATCTTCTGACTCAGCACATTTGTTGATACATCCGACGTCTGTTTTATCAGTGTCATTTTCCTGATAAGGCTGGGATCAGCTATCATCCAGCCGAGCCTCATACCTGGAGAGAGGATTTTCGAGAAGCTGCTGGCATAGATCACCCTGCCAGTGTCATCATGCTTCTTTATCGGCGGTATATCTTCCCCCTCGAATCTCAGCAATCTGTACGGGTCGTCCTCGAGGATCAAGAAGTCGTATTCGTTTGATAGATCGACCAATTTCTTTCTCCTCTTCTCAGTTAGAGTCACACCAGTCGGGTTCTGAAAATTCGGGATCGTGTAAAAGAGTGGAGAATGTATACCTTTCTTCTTCATCTCCCTTAATCTCTCCTCCATCGAATCGGTTATGACACCGTCATCATCCATTGGGAACCCTTCGATATTTGTTCCATAGTTCCTAAAACAAATGATCGCCGCAAGGAATGTGGGGGATTCCGTCATCACAGTCGCGCCAGGATCAGCCAAAAGGTCGCATGCAAGCGCGATCGCTTGAGTTGCTCCGCTTGTGATCATCAAGCTGTCGGGATTGCAGTCAATATCTTCCGAGCACATATACTCCGACAGGCACTTCCGCAATGGGGGATATCCTTCTGTTATTCCATATTGGAGTACGTCGGCCGGCGAGTCATCGAATATTTTCAAAGTGATTTCCTTGATGATATTTACCGGGAAAGTCTCGGGGTTCGGCATCCCACCTGCGAAGGAGATAAGATCCGGATCATGCATCAATTTCAAGATCTCTCTCACTTCTGAAGCGACGACTCTTTTCGCCTTCTCGGAATATAACCTTTCGAATCCCGAGTTCATTATCCCACCGATTAGAGGTGGTCATATAAATCCTATATTTTTAAATGATTGTGAAGAATCGAGAGAATCAATCGAATTCTCAACTATGCTGTCCTGCTTCTGGGATAATGTTCGCAAATTCAAATGAATTCGCGTGCGCACCGGATGGATATTCCCTCGTTAATGTTTATAAATAATCAATTGGGCATAAAGAAATTATATGAGGCTGATTCATTACTTTGCATATATCGAATCTGCTATCCGCAGATCAAGGTGGTTCAATGGATAGCGTTCCAATCTCAGAGAATACTGCAAGCGGGAGAAATTGCGTTGGATGCGGACGGCCGATAGATTGGAACGCGAATGTCTGCCCGTATTGCGGGCATGATTATCGTTTTCCCGGTTATTATCCGCAAATGACTCAGTATCAACCTGCATACGGTGCTGAGACACAGGGCAACGCAATGCCTATCGCCGGAGGGATATGCACATTCCTAGCTGGAATAATTGGGATGTCCATAGGAATACTGGTCGTCGTCGTTGTCAATTTCATGAATTCAATGATGGATCTAATTGGGCCAATCCCCGGTCTTGACGGGACAATGATGATTCTCGGATTGCTCGGCATCTTGTTGGAGGTAATCGCTATGATTGGCGGAGTCTTCGCAATGATGAGGAAGTTCTGGGCTTTCTCTCTAACAGGCGCGGTCTTCGCGATCATCGGAGGGATCCTCATCGGAATGCCTCTGATGATTTCCGGTGGATTGCTGGGCATCCCGATCATCGCTCTCGGCATAGTCGGATTAATTCTCATCGCCATTTCGAGAGAATCGTTCCTGAGCTGACAAGCCGACCATTTCCGGAGGCGGAGCGTCTTTCGGCATCATTCTTCAGATTGAGACCATCAACAGCGCCGAACCAAAAGTAATAAATCCACCCACCATTTAGGGCTCAATCGGTCGATGTTGTGAACCAGATGAAGCTTTTCAGACAGGGAAAGGTTAAAGATGTCTACGAGGTAGATTCGCATCAGTTGGAATTCGTCTTCACCGACAAGATTTCTGTCTTTGACAAGATAATCCCGAGCACAATACCGCACAAGGGCGAGACATTGTGCAGGACAAGCGCCTTCTGGTTCCAGATGCTCAGAGGCATGGGCATAAAATCGCATTTCACCGAGCTCATACCGCCCAATCGGATGCGTGTGAAGAAGGTGGCAGTGATACCTGATTACAGCAAGATCACCAAGGAGACCACGAATTACCTGATCCCGTTGGAGGTCATAAGCCGTCACTACGTCGCGGGATCCCTGTTCGACAGAGTCAAGGACGGGAGCGTCAGCACGAAGGAGCTCGGCTTCCCTGAGGGCAAGAATATCGGATACGGAGAGGAATTGCCCCAACCAATGATTGAGATGACCACCAAGCTGGAGACCGTTGACCGGCCAGTAACGAAAGATGAGGCTATGAAGATCGCTGCTCTGACGAAGGAAGAATATGATCTCATTATCGAGACAGTGCTGAGGATCGATGAGGAGATAGCAGAGGAAGTCGACAAGAGAGATCTCTTACATGTGGACGGCAAGAAGGAATTCGCATTTGACGAAGAGAGGACTCTGATGGTCGTGGACACATTCGGGACGGCTGATGAGGACAGATGGTGGGATTGGGCAGAAGTATCCAATGGGAATTTCGTCGAGCTGAGCAAGGAATCAGTCAGGCAGTATTATCGCAAAACCGGATACCATGATATTCTGAAGAAGGCTAGATCGGATTCAAAGCCAGAACCTGAGATTCCAGCACTGCCTCCAGAAATGGTCCGAGCCACTACAAAGTTATACATCGACCTTTTCGAGAGGATAACGGGAGAGAGCTACTGATCGCCGACCCAGATATGCCTTCTGAATCGTGAGTCCCAGATCCAGTCGTCGTCTGTCGATGCTTCTTTTCGTCTTACAAGCATGTAATCGAGCTTCGCGTCGAAATCGTCTGCGAAATGGACGGCCAAGGCCTCGGGAATTGCAGGCTCAACAGGAGAACCCCATTCCTTTCTTCCGTGATGGCTCAGGATGACGTGCAGTATCTTGTTCCGTTTATCCTCAGGGAAATCAGCGATTTCTTCTATTTTCGATTGAACGAAAGCCGTGCCAATGACCAGATGGCCCAAGAATATCCCGGTCGGTGTCTGATCAATGTTCGTGGTTACGACGAACGAATCAACCTTGCCGACATCATGGAGCAGTGCGCCCGCTATCAGCAGGTCCCGGTCCATTTGATTGTGCTGTTCCCAGGACAACAGACAATGGTCGGCCACATTCAAGGTGTGATAAATCAGCCCTCCCAGCTCGTTGGAATGCAGCGTCAAAGATGCGGGATACTCAGAGAAATGCTTCATGAATTCCTTATCGTCGAAAATCTTGCTCAACAGAGCGGAGTAATGAGTATCCTTCACTTCTTTGATCATCTCATAGAATCTATCGACCAATTGAGGTATGTCCTCCCTGCAGGGGATGAGCTCTCTGATGTCATATTCCCCTTCCTTCAAAACCCAGACACCCTCGTCCTCCTTGGGGTTCACTGCGAGTTCCAGCTGTCCCCGATATTCGCCGACTGTCCCTCTTATTCGGACTACGCAATCCTTGCCGAGAGAATCGTACACCTGAAGCACTTTGGCTGGATCATCCCCTCCCCAGAATTTCACGGTGATCTGACCGGTTCTGTCAGATACCCTGATCTCGAACATTGTGCCGAACCTGTATTCCTGTACAGGCTTTGTGTAATGGACAGAGAGAATCGACTCGATTTTATCGTTCTTCCTCATCTCGGCTACTGTCTTTCTTGAATACTCAGACATCCCCAGCCCCCCTATATCGTCGGAGCCCTCGGTCGCGCGTGCTCAATCGCCTTGCCGCGACCTGAGAGCTCTCACAGAGCTATGCCGCAAGCGGCGATATCACCTCGGGCATTACATGTAGTGAGATAGCACATACTTCACTTTTACAGTATCCTTTACCAGCACCTAGAATAACCGCAGGACCTGCAGACGACGCATCCCTCAACATAATCGACCATGGCGCCGCACTCAGGGCATTCCGGGCAGACGTCTCCCTTGTCCATATGATTTTGTTTCTGGACAGTCTGAGGTGGCTGGGGCTTTATCGGCGTCTCCCTCGTCTCCACATATCTCTCAAGCGCCTTCGCGATGGCATCCGGGCAAGAGAGCACAGCGCCTCCGGGCTGCCATAGAGGTGACGGACACCTGATGCCCCTGAGCTGTTTGATGACCATCTTGACATCTATTCCGGACCTCAGCGAGAGCGATATAAGTCTGGCCAGAGCTTCAGATTGCGACGCTGTGCATCCTCCGGATTTCCCCATCTGCGTGAATAGCTCGCATAGGCCGTTCTCATCCTCATTTATCGTCACATACAATTTTCCGCAACCTGTTTCCATCCGTTGGGTCGTCCCCCTGGTGACAGGCGGTCTTGGCCTCGGGGATTTTAGCGATGTATCTCTATCATTACTCTGCGG
>JAOUEZ010000095.1 GCA_029858465.1 Thermoplasmata archaeon
CTGTGCTTCCCGAAGAGCGGCTTGGCATCCAAGTCTATCCCGAGGATAAGGTCATCTATCGCCTCGAGAACCAGTGCCGCGGCTCCAGCGTCTGGAAAATCCGGATGCGCTTCCGCGAGTAGCGTGATAACATCGAAATCCCTGGCAAGGCCCTCAATCAATAGCATACCCGCTACGCCGGTAATCACTCCCTCATCGAAGGTCTGGAAGTGCTTTTTCTTAAGGAGGTCACGCGCGTTGTCGGTGCTTCCTATTCCGAAGATGACCTCCGAAAGCTCCTCCTTCTCCTTTAGATCGGGGTCGACAACCAATCCCTCGGGGGAGATTATCATCTTGCACCTGCGTTCGACTGCCCAATCGATCATTGCCTTTGCGACAGGGCGTATCAAATCAGGAGGAGATTGGAACTCCGAGACAAATGCGACTAGCATATCGCCCTTATTGGATCTGTCGCCGGCGTATATTCTCACCGGGCTCAACGGGATTGCGTCTCGGACAAGTGTGACATGCGGGAAACCGTCGGAATCCATCATACCGATTTCCCTCATGTTGAGCAGTTTGATGATGTAGTTTGTCGCAATCGAACTCACCAGACCGACGCTCGGAAAGCCGTCGATCACGGTTGCGCCCTCAAGGTCGACTCGCCGCAGCTCGTTTATCTCGATGTCGTACACGTCTGATGTAATCGAAATGGTCAATATTAAAGAATCGGGGGCTTTAACGCGCGAATCCGTATGCAGTCGTCAGAAAGGTTGATAATTGGGCAATCTTGTTAGCATTGAGAGCAAATGAAAGTGATATTGAACTGCGCAATGTCGGCTGACGGGAAGATAGCGCTTCCGACAAGGAGACAGACGAGGATTTCTAATCCCGAGGACCTTGAGAGGGTGCATCGATTGAGGAATGGCGTTGATGCGATACTGGTCGGTATTGGAACGATCCTCGCTGATGACCCCAAGCTGACGGTCAGTGAGAAATATATCTCTGAGCCGAGCCATCCGTTGCGAATAGTCCTTGATTCAAAGGGCAGAACACCACCCTCAGCAGAGGTTCTGAAAGGAGACGCAAAGACCTTGATAGTGACCGCTGAAAACTGCTCCAAGGAGTTCCCGGGCGCCAAAGTAGTGAGATTAGGGGAAGACCGTGTGGATATTCACAGATTATTGGATTTCCTTTCATCCAACGGAATAAAGAATCTATTAGTCGAAGGAGGCGGGGAGGTAATGTGGTCCTTTCTCAATCGAGGATTGGCGGACGAGATTTCAATCTTCGTAGGCAGCATGATAATCGGCGGATCCGACTCGCCGACGCTGGCCAGCGGCGAAGGAGCCGACTCCCTCGATAATATCAGGAGATTAGCCTTGAAGGATTGCGAGAGGCTTGGGGATGGCGTTCTGCTTCGATACGAAGTGTTAAAATGAACGATATCTCTCCCGAGCCGAAATTCATCGCCGACCATATGCTGGGCAGCCTGTCAAGATGGCTCAGGATGCTCGGATATGATTGCAGATACGAGAAGGAGTTTTCGGATGAGGAGATATTGAAAGTATCTCAAGATGAAAATCGGGTGATCCTGACAAGAGACCGCGAGCTTGCGGCTCGCGGGGACAGTCTGTTCATCGATTCGACTGCTTTGGATGAACAGCTCATCGCAGTCACAAAGGACTATCGGCTGAGATTTCACCCGGAGAATATGAGGTGCTCGCTTTGCAATGGCAGACTGATCGAAATAGAACCGGAACAGGTTCCAGCTGAAATCCCTCAGAGATCGAAAGAGAATGCGACGAGCTTTTGGAAATGCGAGGGATGCAAGAAGATATATTGGGACGGCACTCACTGGCATGGCATTCTTCAGCGCTTCAAGAGGCTGAAACTTGCAGAGGACGACCAATGAACAAATGGCTGATTATATCGCTGATCCTCCTTGCCTCCGCGATAGCCTTATTGGCTACAGCTATCTCAACCGGGGATGGGGAAATAATCTTAATCTTGATTTTCCCAGTAATTTTAGCATATGGGCCAATCGCAGCTGGAGGATCGATTTGCCTGTTTGTGGGAATCATCACGCTGTTTTTCGCACTCGCGTCCCATAACATCAAAGGCGAAGAATATTTTCCAATAAAGGACATTCTAACTCAACAGCCGACAGTAAGGGACAAGAAATTCGGCGGCGTCGTCATGCTCGGCCCTGTTCCAATCGCGTTCGGATCTGATAGAAAGATTGCGACAATCATGGTAATAATCGGTCTTTCAATTTTCTTTGCGATAATCCTTCTGTCTATCATTGTATCAATATAATCATCGCTGGCAGAGCCTTAGGAAATTGGAGAAAATATCATAGCCGTGCTCCGTGTGCTCGACTTCTGGGTGAAATTGCAATCCGAAGATGGGTTTGTCAAGACATCTCATCGCCTGAACAGGTGAGTTGTCTGAATGAGCGAGCGCTTTGAACCCTTTTGGCACCTCGAGAACCTCATCATTGTGCGATTCCCACCCGACAAAGCTTCGCGGGAGGCCTTCGAAAAGGACGTCCGGATCGTCGATGTATATTTTCATCTTCCCGAACTCTGGGTTCTTTGATGGCCCCGCCTTTCCGCCAAAGTGAACTGCCATGAACTGGATACCGGCGCATATCCCGAGAACCGGAATCTCAAGCTCATCGAGATATTGTCCATTGTTTCCCATTGCATTGATATTCACACCTACTCTTGGTGAGCCCCCGGACAAAACGATGCCGTCGGCATCAATCTTCTCGATAGGTGTTGTGTTAGGAATCATCGATGCGTCGGCTCCAAGGTCTCGGACCACCCTCCACTCTCGATGAGTCCATTGCCCGCCGTTATCGACTATCAATATCCGCATATGTTGTCCCCGATTGATGCTCGTCTAATAAAACATTTCAGACAGATGATAATCAGCGTAGTATCCTCGTACCGACATCTTTCTCTTTGAAGATCCTCAGAAGAGGATGACTATTCAGGCCATTGACTATTCTGGCTGATTTGACACCGCTTTCAATCGCGTGGATGCATGCCTCTGCCTTGGGAATCATGCCGTCTCGAATGACGCCCTCTTTCTTTAGATTCGATATTTCTGATATCGTCAATATTTCCGCAATTTTCTGTCCGGCTGCACTCCCTACAATTATGCCATCGACATCGGTAAGCAAAATGAATTCGTCAGAGGACACGCCCGCTATGCTGCCAGCGGCCGAGTCTGCATTCACGTTCAATGTCACGCCGTCGTATCCCCTTCCGTAAGGAGCCACTATCGGAACGATATCGTTCTCGATGGCATCAAGGAGGTATTCTTCAACGACCTTCGTGACGATGCCTACGCGTCCCAGATCTATCTTCTTTTCCTTTCCTGATTCGACTGATACGGCCGGCGGCAGCTTCTCACAGATGAGTAAACCGTCGGATCCAATCACTGGTTTCACGGCGACTCTGTTGCTCTCGAAGATATTGCATATCTGCGCATTGATCTTCTTCATTACACTCTCGACAATCGACATTGTCGCATCGTCGGTGACCCTGAGCCCGGCAATCTTCTTCGGTTTGACTCTGCGAGCTTCCATCTCCCTCGTGATCCCTTTACCACCGCCATGGACGACTATGAAATCCATGCTATCTTTCTTTAGGACCGAAATATCCTGGGCAAGCTGATGAATCACGCTCGTTTCATCCATAGCGCTGCCGCCCAGCTTGATGGTCACAACTTTATTTTTCGAAACAGAAGTCAGGAGCACCACATCCTCAGGTTGTGTACTCGGAATTTATCTTCACATAATCATAGGTCATGTCGCAGCCCCAGGCGATCGCCATGCCTGTGCCCATCTTCATATCCACTTCAATCTTTACGAGCGGGCTCTGCAATAGCTGGCGGGCATGCTTGTATGTCTTATCGTCTACCAGTGCAAGCAAATTACCCTCCGACATGAGATCGACCGAGCCATATTCGGAAAGCAATCTCAAAGAGACCTTCTCGGCGTCGATGTCCGCGCCTGACGCCCCTATCGCCGTCACTATTCTGCCGAAATTTGGGTCCTCCCCAAATATGGCGCATTTGACAAGATTGGACATCACGACGGCTCGTGCGGCTACTCTCGCTTGTTCGGTGTTCTTAGCCCCCTTTATCTTGACCTCGATCCGTTTCTTTGCACCCTCGCCATCCCTAGCAAGCTGCTGAGTCAATGACTGAAGAATGGCCGTGAGAGCAGCGTTGAAATTGGCATCAACTTTTGTCATCTCCTTGTTTCCAGCCTTCCCGTTCGCGAGTATGACTGCCATATCATTTGTGCTCCTGTCACCATCGATGTTCAACATGTTCAGTGACAGGTCGACCGATGATTCGAGCAGCTTGTTAAGCGTGCCTGTGGAAATCGCGGCGTCGGTGCTGATAAATGTGAGCGCAGTCGCATGCCACTTTTTCAGCTCCGGGGATATCATCCCGGAACCTTTCGCCATACCGCCGATCGTAATTCTTGTGCCATCTTCAAGCGTAGTTACGACAGCCGCCTCTTTCGGGACGGTGTCAGTGGTCATGATTGCAAGGGCGGCATCATGCCCGTTGCGTCTCGATGACCCGAGATTTCCCCTCGCGGCCTGAATGCCTGCGCGTATCTTGTCCATCGGGAGATATTTGCCGATCATGCCTGTCGATGATACTATGATTTTTTCCGGGGAACAGTTGAGCGCGAAGCCTGCAAGGTCTGCCATCTCCTCCGCATCTTTCAATCCTTTCTGCCCTGTCAATGCATTTGCAAGACCACTGTTGATGACGGCACCGCACGCTTTCCCCTTGGAGAGATTTCTCTGAGTGACGATCAATGGGGCAGCCTTGACCTTGTTTGTCGTATAGAGAGCTGACGCGTTGCACTCAGATTCCGAGCCGAGGAGCGCGATATCCTTTTTCCTGTTCTTAATCCCGCAGTGCACCCCGCTGGCAAGAAATCCCTTGGGAGCTGTTATCCCTCCGTCGATGAAGGATATGTTCGCCATATCACACACCAAGCCCGGCCGCCTCGAGGCCAGTCTTCTCGTCAATTTTGAACATGACGTTCATGTTCTGAACTGCTTGACCCGAACCGCCCTTGCACAGATTGTCAATGACCGAAAAGGCGCCGACGAGGTTCTTGCTGATCTTTGCTATCGATATATCGCAATAGTTCGACCCGATAACGGATGGTAGCGCGGGAATCCCCTCGACGAACCTAACGAAGTGGTTTTCTTTTGAGAACTTATTGTACTGTGTTGATATCTTTTCGAAATCAAATCCTTCTGCGATGCGCACATAGCAGCTTGTCTGGATACCCCTTACCAGAGGTACCAGATGGGGAGTGAAGGACACATCTCCGATGCCGCTCGCAATGAGTCTGAGCGTGTTCTCAATCTCGGGTGTATGCCTGTGCTTTCCGACTTTGTACGGCAGAACGTTTGCCGCGCAGGTGGAATGATGAGTGAACTCGCTCGGGGAAGCGCCAGCTCCGCTCGTCCCACTCTTCGAATCGATTATTACATCTCCTGCT
>JAOUEZ010000096.1 GCA_029858465.1 Thermoplasmata archaeon
CGCATTGATGATTTCCATTGGCATTATTTTCATGCTACCAATTCTGGCAGAGGCATATATATGGTGGAAGGGGGAAAAGGAAGAGGAGAAGATGAATCGAGCATCCGTCGAAATGAAGAATGATGCGTTATCGGATGCTCCCTTGAAACCCGATCAAAAGATGATTGATTCGAAAAACGAAGACTCTGGTAAGGATACGAGCAAATTGCGCTAGCGAAATCACATCAATGTCATTTGCATCTTTGGCTTGTAATTCTTAAGCTGGTTCAACATCGGATCCTCTTCAAGGACTCTCATACCGTCATCGACTGGGACGCTCGCCTCGATCTCTTTTGTCCTGCCTGCCCGGCCGAAAGATTTTACGCGGGCATGAATGAGCCCCAGCATGTCTAGCTCGGAGATCAGATCGGTAATTCTGCGCTGTGTCAGAACAGCCATCCCGGTTATTTTACAGAGGTCCTTGTATGTATCGTACACATCTCCTGTGGTTAGCTTTGCGTTTCCTTGGGTCTCGTTCACAAAAATCCCCAGGAGTATGAGCTTGCTCTGTGTTGGCAGAGTCCTCATCGCCTCAGTGACACAATCCAATTCGATCTTGTTCTTCGCCTTGTTGACATGTGATTCCGTAACGCGCACTTCCTGGCTTCTTTCGGCAATTTCTGCCGCGACCCTCAGTAGATCCAATGCACGGCGTGCATCGCCATGTTCCTGTGCGGCGAGAGCCGCGCAAAGGGGCACGACTCCCTCATCCAATATCTCTTTCTCGAATGCGAGAATCGCACGCTGATTCAATATGTCCTTGAGCTGTTCCGCATTGTATGGCGGGAATACCATCTTCTCCTCGCCGAGCGCACTTCTCACACGCGGGTCGAGGAATTCGGTGAATTTCAGATCGTTTGAGATCCCAATCACAGACACTTTTGCATTAGCCAGGTCGTCATTAATTCTGGTGAGATGGTATAGTGCATCATCGCCGCTCTTGTAAACGAACTTGTCAATCTCATCCAATACGATGACAATTACCCTATCGGTCCTGTCAATCTTTTCTCTGAGAATATTATAGACTCGCTCTGTGCTCCAACCAGTAAAAGGTATTCTCTCATTAAAATCGTCAATGAATTGATTGCCGATATTCTGAAGGACTCCGTATTGCGTATCGACTATTTCGCAGTTCATGTAAATGTAATCTACCCGACTATATGTGCCCTGGGCGTGTCTTATTTCGTTTCCTATGTACTTGATAGTCGCAGTCTTTCCGGTGCCTGTCTTTCCGAATATCAGAACGTTAGACGGCCGCTGGCCATTCATGGCGGTGACAAGGATCGATGCGAGATGATTGATTTGCTCCCCTCTATGAGGCAGTTCGTCAGGAATGTATGAAGGACGGAGTACCTCTCGATCTCGCTTGAAAATGCTTTGACTTCGCATGAATGGCTGGAATACGCTTTGCTGCATTGTTTCCCCCCAACGCAGAAACCCCGAGAAGAACCAATCAGCCCTTATATTGGCAATCTCCTCGAATGTCCCTCGGGACTTAGGGGATTGCATGATGCATACTTAAGTCTTGATTTTATCTAGACCTCGACTGTTTTTTTCCGAGCAAAATTTCAAAAATAATTTTTTTCCTAATATCATCATCGATATCGGCAATATTTTCAAAATATGTCGCACAGAGGGGGGCCCCTTATTTTCCATTGGATTGCTTGATTAATGACAATTGATATGCATGCAATGAAATATCAAGACAGGTGTTAGATGATTCGAAGAGAAGTCTGGCTAAGAAAAAATGATATCAGTAGACGTTGTGAACATTGGGGATAAGCATGCTGAGTCGTGCTCGAAATTGCTGCATTGTCTCAATAAAAAAAGATATCGAAGAAACCGAAGAATTGTGCAGGACTTTAGATCTTGAAGTCTTGGCGAGAATCATGCAAAAAAGGAACTCGCCTGATCCGCATACATTCATAGGAACAGGCAAATTGACGGAATTAAAAGAAATTGCAGAGAATGTCGACTTAATTGTATTCGATGGTAGTTTGACTCCTTCACAGCATTTCCGGCTTGAGACATCTGTAAGGAAAATATGTATCGATAGAGTGGGGCTAGTCCTGGAAATCTTCGACAGACATGCAGGGGCGAGTGAGGCGAAGGCTCAAATTGCACTTGCCAGAATCAGATATGAATTGCCATTTCTAAGAGAATGGGTGAGCAAGTCTCTTTCTGATGATCGCCCTGGTTTCATGGCAGGCGGAGAATATGCAATCGATGCTTATTACGAAAATGCACGAAGACAGATGAAACGAATCGAAAAGAATCTGAGACGAATTACACAAGAAAGAGAGGCTCGACGGAGCAGAAGACGAGACAGGGGATTTTTTCTCGTCTCGATTTGTGGGTATACTAATAGTGGAAAATCCACCCTGATGAATTCTCTCTCTGGTTCTCAAATTAAAGTTGACGATAAGATGTTCTCAACCCTTTCCACGACGACGAGGAAACTCTCAAAATCGAAGTGGAAAATCCTTATGACTGACACAGTAGGGTTCATTCGAGATCTTCCTCCTAACCTAATCGATGCTTTCAATGCAACAATGGAAGAGATCTATGTGTCAGATTGCGCCGTCTTAGTGCTTGACCTTTCTGATTCTTTCGACATTCTATCGGAAAAGCTGTCGACTTCCCTCAGGTTGCTATTGCCTCATATCCAAAAATCAAAAATCGTCATAGCGCTGAACAAAGCAGATAAACTCTCCAATGAATCTTTATTAAGAATTCTTAATTCAATTCAAAATCTTCTTCTTGGGTATATATATTATGTAATATCTGCTCAAACTAGAATAGGAATAGATAGGCTCGTAGATGGAATACTAAAAGTCGCGAGGATATCCTGTGTTGTTAAAGTCAGTCTTAAGAATGATGAAGAAGGTCAAGAATTGAATCGCTGGATAGCTAGAAGATATCCTATAATGAGTGCAGATTGGGGAGAAAGAATAACTCTGGTTCTTCAAGTTTCAGATGAGGAGTACAAAACGCTAGTAAGCAAAATCGGATCCGTAGGGCTGATAACAACGGCGATTGCACCGGAAGGAAAGGGGCCGGGGTCTACTTCTTAATGCGCAACTCCAGTTTCTTTTCCATTACGACTTTCTTATACTTCATCGGCAGACGCCAGGCGAGATAATCTATGTCGTCAATATTCTTGAGAAATTTTGCCTTACTGCCGGTATCAATCAAGCCCTTGAGCTTCCTAGCCTTGAAAATATAATCCAAATCCCACCAAAGAGATGCTGTGAGGCCCAACGGGCCGAGGATTGCCAGCCAGTACACCCAAGATCCGAGAAATTGAATTGTATCTTGTAATATATTGAAAATACCTTGCGGTTCCGGTCCAGCAATTGATCCGACGAGGCCAACCAGGCTTATGAAGCTGAATACGATAATGAAAGTCAATCCAAGCTCTGGCCGGTATTCCGTCCATATTGTGTTGCTCATCGACTTCGCCTCTCATCCTAATGATGGGCAATCGTCTGAATATCTCTCTCAAATAAGATTCTTATGGAGAATTGTCGAACATTACATGCACTGACAAGTTCGATAACCCAAAAAGAGATATTTCATCAATGAGCGTGAAAAAGAGGGCAATGGACCTTTCAGTCCTCTGCATTATCTCCTGGGTAGCAGTTATCGGCCTCCTTACCGCGCAATCGGATATTCACGAAGAACCTGAGAACTATATCCTCATTCTCGGGCTGGTCGAATCTCAACAGAATCGGTCGGACGATGGTAGGGTTCTAATCATCATCGATGATGGCAGGGAGACATGGGAGATTTACTCCGATTGCGATGCTGGACTGTCAAACGGCGATCTGGTCTGGGCAACGTGCGTATCCGACTCAAGCCAGCAACTTATCGCAATCTCCTTCGAACTTGTGTAGGATCCTCGGAATGTATTTCATATTCGAATAAACATCAATCGTCCCGTGGCAGCTACACATCTTGCCTTTGACGATACGGATTCCCTCGACGGGATGTGCACTACATATCTCGCTGTCCTGATGATTCGAGAGATATCCGATTATGATCTGATTGGTCTGCCTCGGCTGGTCAGGCTGAATCCGAACGTTCCGTGGAAAACAAGAGGGAACGCGGCGATATGCATGGATTTTGGGGTAGGTGTAGGAAGAAAGATCCAGATCGGGGACATAGACGAAGCACCAGTGTTCTCTTATATGGACGGCCAACCAGCTGCCCCTGATAGGATTTTCAAGGCCGCTGAGAGAATAATCCGCGCGAATGCGCATTTCGAATGCAAATCTACCAACCCGGGACTTCTAGTTTCAGTTAGGCGCCCAGATGCATCATTTTACTGGGATACTGTGCGGGAGATAATTGAGATCAAGGCCGTCAAGAAAGAGATTTCCCGTATCAACGGAATTTCAAAAGGTTTCAAGAACGGCCGAGGGCTCATCGGGTCTGCTGCGGCTATGGCCTGGAGACCGGCAGATAGAACTTACGAATTGCTCGCCTACAGAAAACCCGAACTGGTCGGGACAAAAAGACAGATTGATGCAGCCTCCGTCATAAAAATGGATACGACCTATCCGAGCACATTCCACAACATCGACCGGATATCAGGGCATATCGCCATCACTCCCGGCTCTCCTTGCCCGATATTGTTCGGAATCAGAGGCGATAATCCAATCGATCTGCTGCGCGCGAAAGATATCGTGAGATCGGAATCTCCCTCATCATGGCTTGTTTTCCTGACAAACCAGGGAACAGACGAGCATCTTACAAGAAGAAAAATCAAGGCAGTCAAGAAAAGAGAGGGGGTGATTCTCAACGGGGAGGTTTCGCGCGAGCCAAATACAATAGAGGGCGGACATGTCTTCTTCGAGATGCGAGACCCAACTGGCACGATTACATGTGCTGTTTATGAACCATCAGGGGACATGCGAGTTGCCGCTCGAACTCTACGACTGGGCGATAAGATTGTCGCATATGGCTCGGTAAGGGAGCACCCTTTCGAAATCAACGTTGAAAAAATGAATGTCATAAGGCTCAATCAAAATCCCGACAAAGTCGAGAACCCGGTCTGTGAAAAATGCGGTAAGCATATGAAATCAATCGGCAGGAATGCGGGTTACCGCTGCAGGAAATGTGGAACAAGAGTGCCTCCTTCGGCCGCAAGAACAGCTCCGCGCTTGACTCCAAAGATCGGATGGTATGAGCCGCCGATAGCCTCCAGAAGACATCTCTACAAACCTGTGAAACGCTTCGGCATTAAACGAAGTCCTATTCGGGAAATATTAAATAGATTCCCGCATGATGAAGCCAGTGCACATCGGGAAGACACCTGATTGCAGGAGAGGATGCATCATGACTCGCGCAGTAATCGTTGATGCGCTGCGGACCCCGATAGGGAAATTCAACGGCGCTTTGCAGACTTTTTCAGCGACTGAGATTGGAGCGATGGTAATCAAGGAGCTCGTCGCAAGACA
>JAOUEZ010000097.1 GCA_029858465.1 Thermoplasmata archaeon
ACAGGTATCCTCCTTGTCTGAACCATATATTATAGCCCAACTTGGCAGAAAGCTTCCTGAATATCTCTATGCTCTCCTTGGCAATCCTGATGTTCTCCTTTGTGGTCCATTGCGCTCTGACGCCGCCTCCATTCCTTCCACTGGCTCCAGAGCCGATATAGGATTTCTCCACGACAAGGACATCCGTCATTCCTCTCTTGCAGAGATCGTACCCTATCGTGAGGCCGCTGACGCCTCCTCCGATGATCACGCAATCGTAGCTACTCTTCATCGGATTCCTCCTGAGCCATTATTGCAAGCGGGACAGGGATCAGGGGCGGCCGGCTCGTCATGCCTGTATCCTGAGATATCCCGCATTCTATGAGGATCTCCCGTGCAAACATTATGCACTGCTTTCCCTGACAAGGCCCGGTTCCGAAGCCGACATATCTCTTGAGCGATTCGATGTCGCGATATCCGAGCACTATCGCCTCGATTATCTCCTCCCGAGTCACATCCTCGCAGAGGCAAGCGATCGTCTTCTTCGCGACTATGTTCCCATCCTCCTGAGCCTTTCAGTGACGGCTTTGCCAGCTGTTGATGCAGCTTCCCAGCTTTCGCGCCTACTTCTGAGACCGCAGACGCTGCCAACCGCGAACACGCCACCTTTCATAGTTTCAAAATCGCCATTCACCGTCACAATCGGGAATGATTTCCTGTCGGTCTCGATCCCGCATCCAAGCTGTTTTGCGAGGTCTATATTGGGAGCCGCAGGTCCGCAGGTAACTAGACAATCACAGGGGAGGATCATCTGTTTTGAATCATTGGCGATGATGATTTTTCTCAGCTCGTTTCTTCCGATTGCTGCCTTTATTCTCCATCCAATCTTCGAGATATCTGACAATTTATCTTTATTATTCAAATCAACTGAAGAACTGCGATAAATTATTGCTGTCACATTTATTCCTTTACTGAGCATCAACTCTCCAAGAGCCTTCGCATGATTCGGTTCTCCTGCGACTACAACTCTCTTTCCTAATCGGATGTTCTGGCTGATGAGATCCAATGCAGCATGTCTTTGAATAATTCCTGGCAGTTCCCAATTGACGAATCTGATCGGCTGTTCCCTGCCTTTCTCCGAAAGAGATATGATTTTTGATTTGCAGATATAGAGTCTGTCTTTCGAACTTATTCCTATAGTTCCATCGTCGAAAGCTCCGATTGCATTTGTCTTCCATATGATTTTGACATTTTTCCTTTCTGACAAATCATGTTCGATTGAATCAGCTGAACTTAGGATCGAATTGGTTTCTTCATCATTTTGATGAGTTAGAGTGTATCCAATTTTATTTTTAACAATCATAATCTTAAGATTCTCATCGGCAAGAGTCCTTGCGATCTTCATAGATTGCGGCTCTTCGCCGATGATCAATGCATCAATTACTATTCTCTTCGTCGGTTTAGCTTCAAAAATCATAGTCGGCAGTTTTCCGATGCCTGTCATCCTTCTTATTATTCCCTGATAGACACCAGTCATAAATCTCGGTCTGATGAATCTGTGATGATAATTGACCCCTCGAGGGAAGATATGATCGATTACTGTGATAGGGTCGATCCTCGTCGAAAGGAACTTGTTCTGCATCGTCACCTGCATTCCGTTTTCCGCAAGCGTCGTACAGGTCCTGACATTTGGAACGCCGTCGACATTAGCAAGGCAATTTGGGCAATCGCCGTTTCCGCAATACAATCCCCTTGGGCGATGGAATTTCAAGCTTCGAGTGATGATTTTTATATCGTTTCTCCAAAGGGCTGCTGAAATCGTATCCCCCTGCTTATAGGCGACCAGTCTTCTGTTGAATGTAAAAGTCAGTTCGCCTTCCCTCAATCTTCGCATCTCCCTTTGGGTGATGATATTGCATTCCTTTACATACAATTGTTTTGTGACAATGAGAGTAATTTAAAATAGCCCCTTCACCAAAGCGTTTTACATATTGCCATTGTTGAGGGGATGAGGCAATAATGATAGCGTACAAATCGAAATCGTTAGATGAATTATCCGATTCCGAGATTGTAGAAGCATGCGAAAGCAATTACTTGAATTTCTGGAAATTAACATGTGCATCTCCCAACGTCGAGTTCTCTGAGAAGAACGGAATAACTCAATTCATTACAGGCATTCCTCAGGATATCTTCAATGTCGTCCTGAAGTGCAACCTTGATCTGGAAACTATTGAGTCTAGAATTGATGATGCTTTGAATTACTTCAAATCCAGGCACATACCTTTGCTTTGGCATACCGGGCTATTGTCCGAACCCAAGGATGTTGGCAGATATCTGGAGGACCGAGGATTTCCTAATGACTACGATTTGGCTGCCATGGCTTTTGATCTGGGGAAATTGAAGAATGATGATCATGCATCAAATGACATCACGATAAAGATAGTCACCGATGATCCTACGAGCAGATACTGGAAGGAGGTTCTGGCAAATTCATGGGAATCGCCCAGAGAATTAATATCTTGGATGGACCAGAATGCGTGTTTCACACCCTCGATTGAGAAGAAAATCGGCATCTCTATGCCGAAAAAAATGTATCTTGCATATCTCGATGGAAAACCGGTCAGCACATGCATGCTCGTATGGAGCGATGAGATAATTGGTCTTGAGATGGTCGGAACAATCACATCTGCACAGAAAAAAGGGGTCGGGTCAGCCGTTATAAATGCAGCATTATCAGATGCATGTAAAATGGGATTCAGATTCATTGTGGTTTTAGGAACCGTTGAAGGCGTCAGGTTGTACAAGAAATGTGGATTCAAGACATTTGGGAAATTGCCTGAGCATTCAATGGATTTCCGGGAAAAATAGCTCAAATTCAGATTTTAGCACTTTATGATCTATTATTTTCTAGCGACCTGATGGTCTGAACCTCTTTAGAAGAGCCGCATTTGTCACAACTGAAACGCTGCTGAATGCCATTGCAGCTGCCGCGATTATTGGATTCAGAAGTATGCCGAATGGTGGGAATAATATCCCAGCGGCAACCGGAATGGCTGCAGTATTGTATCCGAAAGCCCAGAAAAGGTTCTGCCTGATTTTCTGTATCGTCCTTCTGCTGAGTTTCACAGCGGCGACGACGTCCATCAGATCATCCCTGATGATGATTATGTCACCAGTCTCCACGGCGACATCCGTTCCGCTTCCGATTGCTATTCCAATATTCGCCTGAGCGAGAGCAGGCGCATCGTTGATCCCATCTCCAACCATCGCGACGATGCTGCCTTGTTCCTGCAACTCCTGTATCTTCGCGGCCTTCTCACCCGGCAATACCTGCGATAGCACAATATCGATGCCACATTGGGCGGCGATCGCTTTCGCCGTCGCTTCATTGTCTCCCGTGATCATGATTGATTTGATACCCATTCTCTTCAGTTCTTCAATCGCCAGCCTTGCATTCGGCTTGAGAGTGTCAGCCACAGCGATGAAGCCGATGACCTCCCCGCCATGAGCTATCGCAACGACTGTCTTGCCGGCCGTTTCATGATCCGACATGCTCCTATCGACGGATTGCGAAAGCAATCCGGCGTCCGAAAGGAACAATCTGTTCCCAAGTATCGACTCCTTCCCATTGATAATTGCCCTTGCGCCCTTTCCGGAGATGGTCTCAAATCCTTCCGCCGTTGGAATCTGGAAATGCTTCGACTCAGCTTCCAACACGATTGCCTTGCCGATCGGATGCTCAGACCCTTTCTCTATCGATGCAGCAATGGATAGAACATCGTTTTCTCCGATTCCTTGTTTCAAAGGTATTACGTCGGTGACCAACGGTCTCCCGATGGTCAATGTCCCTGTCTTGTCGAAGACCATGGTCTGTATCTTGCCCGCCTCTTCTAGAGCCTCCGCATTTTTAATGAGGATGCCCAGCTCCGCTCCCCTGCCTGTTCCGACAATGATGGCAGTCGGAGTCGCAAGCCCCATGGCACATGGACAGGCGATGACGACCACCGCAACGAATAATATCAGTGAGAAAATCAGATGGTCTCCGGTCACACCGAAGTACGAAGCACCGAACAGATACCAGAAGAGGAAGACAGCGACGGAAATAATGATAACTGTTGGGACAAAAATCCCTGCGACCTTGTCCACTATTCTCTGTATAGGTGCCTTGGATCCCTGCGCCTCTTCTACTAGTTTAATGATCTGCGAAAGCATTGTGTCCCTGCCGACTTTCGTCGCCTGGAACTTCACATATCCCGTTTTATTGATTGTGGCTCCAACAAGCTCAGTGCCTACGCCCTTCTCGACAGGCATGCTTTCCCCTGTGATCATCGATTCATCAAGTGTCGTTGTACCCTCTACTATCGTCCCGTCAACCGGAACTTTGTCTCCCGGCCTCAATACAACTATGTCCCCAACCATTACCTGATCCGAATCGACCTCGACCTCCTTCCCGTCCTTGAGGACAACCGCCTTCTTCGCCCTCAGGCCGATGAGTTTTCTTATTGCGCCTGAAGCCCGGGTCTTAGCGACGGCCTCAAGGTATTTCCCAGCCAGAATGAAAGTGATGATCATCGCCGAGGTGTCGAAATATACCTCGGGATTTGGAAATGAATCAGGACTCAACATTACGATTGTGCTGTACAGCCATGCCGTGCTAGTTCCCAGGACGATCAATGTGTCCATGTTCGTCTTCTTGTTCAGAAGAGACCTATACGCCCCAATATAGAACCTGTATCCCGCGACGAACTGAACGGGAGTGGCAAGAAGGAACAAGATGAAGAAAGAGAGCTGCATTGAAAGCCCCGAGCTCATTAGCACGTTACTGATCATCAGTACCATCGTGATGCTGCCGAGAACAGCGCTCATGATGAGCAATGTCCTGATTGTCCTCAGTTCCTCCTCTCTCTTCCTCTCAGCCTGTGCCTCGTCGATTTCACCAAGGAACTTGTATCCGAGATCCTCTATTGCGGCTTTGAGGGCGTTTTGGTCGGCCTTATTGGAGTCATATTTCACATTGGCCTTTTCACTCGCGAAGCTGACATTTGCCACCTTGACACCGGGGATCTCCCTGAGAGTCTCCTCAATGTTCAGAGCGCAGGTGGCGCAATGCATTCCTCCTATCGATATTATCTTCTCCTCGTCAGCCGTTCGCATCACCGATTTTTCAGTTATTACGCAACAGTGTTAAGTAAAAGGGTTCTATATTATATTACTCAATACAACGAGGGGGTGTAAATTTGGTAGAGATAGATCCTGTATGCAAAATGAAGGTGGAGCCAGCCAAAGCAGCTGGTAAATCCGATTACAAGGGCAAGACATACTACTTCTGCGCGCCCGGTTGCAAAAAGGTGTTCGATAAGAACCCTGAAAAATATCTTTGATTTATTCCATTTTTCTTTCGTTTTTCT
>JAOUEZ010000122.1 GCA_029858465.1 Thermoplasmata archaeon
CGCTTCGATATCCTTCTCGGTCGGCTTACCTTTCGCATCGACGGCTCCAAGTATCTCTATCTTCGTGCCTGAAAGCAATTCCTGGATGGCCTTGACAGCTCCGCCGGACCAGCCATGTGATGTCAATACAGCAGCATATTTGGTCGGTGCACGTAACGCCTTTACGAGCATAGTCGCATACGCGGCCGACGGATGGACTCCTCCGAGCACTGTCGGTCCACCTACGACCACAACAGGGGAATCAATCATATCTTTTGCCACATGCCCAACATTCGAATTCGGCAGGTCATAGATCACGACCTCAATGCCTTTCTTGACGAGAGCTTCGGCAAGGATGTTGACCATCTTCTCGGTGCTTCCCCACATAGTCACATACGGAATCAGGACTTTCTTCTTCATCTTCTCCCCGGCCCAGTCCTCGTATGCCGAGATTATCATTTTCGGGTCGCGATATATGACACCGTGCGAAGGAGCGATTATTTTCGGATTGAGCTTCTTCACTTTCTCGATTGCGTTCAGACACGGCTTTCTGAACGGCATCATGATCTCCGCGAAATACATCTTCGCGTAATCGACCGTCACCTCATTGCCAAGTTCGTCGGCGTAGAATTCCCCTAGGGCCAGATGCTGCCCGAAGAAGTCGCACGGGAACAGTATGCCGTCCTCCACAAGGTATGTGAATATCGTTTCCGGCCAGTGCAACCAAGGGGCGTCGACGAACTTGAGCGTCTTTCCGCCCATTTTAATCTCGGTCGCCTCATCGACAACCTGGATCCTCGATTCGTCTATGTCGAAATATATCAGAGCCGCCTCCTTCCCCTTCTTGCTCGTCAGGAGTTTGGCGTTCGGAGCTTTCTTTAGGACGAATTGGCATGCATTCGCATGATCTGGCTCTGCATGATTCATCACGACATAGTCTAACTTTGAGATGTCCGTGTGCTGGGATATTTTTGCGAAAAGATCGTTCTCGAACCCGGGATTGACGGAGTCGATGAGAGCCGTCTTTTCAGATCCGATGACAAGGTATGCGTTGTAGCTCGTTCCGTGGGGCAGTGGTATGAGCGAATCGAACAATCTTCTGTTATGATGCTTTATTCCTACCCAAAAGACGTTCGGAGCGATTGATATCGTACCCATTGGTGTGGATTTTTCCATTTATTCTCACCCTTCCGTGAGAAAAAGAGGCGGAAGGGCATTATAAGCTCTGTGGTTGCTGCAATTGGTCATCACATCAGTCGAGAAATGCTCTTCGAACGGCCTTGTAAATTCTTTGAACAATCTTAATCTATTCCCTGTCCGATTCGGCCTCAATAATAGGAGGCCGGGGAGTTGACCGATCAGAAGATATTCAATGAACTGAAGAATGCCGTACTGAGTTATGACGCTGATGCTGCTGTAAAAGCCACGAAGTCGGCCATTCAGGCGAAAGCCAATCCCATGGAGTTGATCGAAAAGGCGCTCGTGCCCGCGATAGACAAAGTCGGGGACAAGTTCGAGAAGATGGAGATTTTCCTTCCTGACCTGATGCTCGCGGCCGATGCCGTGAAAGCTTCGACATCTCTTCTTCTGCCACTGATCCCGAAGGGGGGAAAAGGGGTCAAGGCGACCGTTGTGGTCGCAACCGTGCAAGGGGATGTCCATGAGATTGGAAAGAACATCGTGGCGAGCATGCTGATGGCAAGAAGGTTCAATGTCATAGATATGGGCGTAGATGTAAAGACTTCGGATCTCATCGAGGAAGCGAAGAAGCAGAAGGCGAAGGTCATCTGCGCCTCCGCGCTCATGTCGAGCACTCTCGGATCGCAGAAGGACATCGTCGATTTTCTGGCGTCCACGGGCGACAGAAAAAAATTCGCTGTGCTCATCGGCGGCGGACCGACGTCGCAGAAATGGGCGGACGAGATAGGCGCCGACGGCTGGGGAAAGGACGCAAACGATGCCGTGAGGCTCACGGAGAAATACGACAAAAGGAAGTGAGCAAATGGTGCAGATTCTCGATGTGATGAAAAAGGCTCTCGAAGGAAAACCTATGAGCGAGACGGACTATCAGTTGAAATCGTTCGCTTCGACGGTCCAGCGGCTTGTCAAGGAGCACGGAATCAAATTCGACCCGAAAAACCCCATTCCAACAGATAACTCGTTGTCGAACGACGTCTTCAAGGCGGCGGTCGAACTCGTTGTCGAAGTCGGAGCATATTGCACGGACACTTCAAGAGTGATATCGTTCACCGAAGCCGAGGTGAAGAACGCACTTAGGACGGCTCCGGATAAGATCCATTTGGGTGAAGGAAAGGACAGAAAAGCGTTGCGGCCTCGAAAGCCCGAGGATAAGACGCCCCCATGGTGCATGCTTGGCGCCGGGGGTGGAGCATGCTCGAGCGACAGATCGTTTCTCACTCTAGTAGAAGGATATGCCGAAATCCCTGAGACAAATGCAATCACCACGCCTGCAATCACTCGTGTCGGAGGCATGAGGATCAGGCCGGCATCCCCGCTGGAGCTTCTGGGAGCTATGAGAAATGCAGTGTTCGCCAGGGAGGCGTGCAACAGAGCCGGCAGACAAGGCATCCCGATAATGAACTCACTCGCAACCGCAGAATCCGACATCGCCCTCGCGGCTGCAGTCCATCCGAAATACGGCATGCGGACATCTGACGGCTACATGATTTGCTGCATGGATCCAATGAAGGTAGATTTCAATCGGTTGAATAAAGTTACGATAGTGCTCTCGATGGGGGCTCCTGTTGGTATGTGCTTTGGACCCCTGATGGGGGGATACGCGAGCGGACCGGAAGGCACTGCAGTTTCCAGTACTGCGCATCATCTTATGGGTATACTTGCATACCAGTCCAGCTGGCTTTTACCTTTTCCTCTGCATTTGAGATACGTCTCAAGCAGCTCGAGGGAGATGCTTTGGCTAATCAGTGCGACAGGACAGGCGATAAGCAGGAACACGCATCTACTGAGCTTGAACCTGAACTACACCTCAGCAGGCCCGTGCACTCCTATGTGCCTGTTCGAAACATCCGCATCTGTTATGAGCGCGGTTGTCTCGGGACAATCGATAGAGTCCACCGGAGTGGCATCGAACAAGGATGAGGATCGAACAACTCCCGTTGAGCCAAGGATATCTGCTGAGGTCGCGCACGCCGTCGCAGGCATGAAGCGGGCTGATGCAAATGAGATCGCGAAAAAGCTATTGGCCAAATACGAATCTAAGCTCTCGGACCCGCCGAAGGGGAAAATGCTCTTCGAATGTTGGGATCCGGAAACGAGACGACCGAGCAAGGAATACCAGAAAATCGTTTCGAAATTCAAGAAAGAGATCGGCGATCTCGGAATCGAATTAAGGCCCGAGCCCTGATTCGACTCTGCTAATTCTTCTTTATCTGCGAGAAGAAAAAATATGATGATGTATACATCATCATAAGAAATCTAATGGCGACTTTTTTCCTAAAAATGACGATTGGCAAATCTATATTTTAAGGTCCGTCCTTCTCCTGGCTTGCCGAAATCGCGGAACGGAGGTCAAAACAATGATACCAATACCGAAAAGCCAGACACATTCGCTGATAGAACTTGGAAGAACAGAATCCGCAAGAGAATCTATGATGATTCCCATCGATCATCTACTGGATGACGATTGGGAAAGAGATCCATACGTGTGCCACCATTGCGAGACGAAGCTAGTATCAGCTGAAATCTGATCCGCGGTTCTGGCAAAACAGTTTAGGAAATCCCCTGAGATGTCTATCTCAGAGGCGCTCCCCATTTATCCTTGAAGAAATTCTCCCCGATAAGTTTTCTCTCCGGCCTCGCCTTTTCCGCCTCCTTCTGCTTGTCGGAGAGGAGCGAATCGTCGGAACCGGGATGACCGCATATGACGAATGTAATGACCGTGTATTCATCCGGTATCCCCAGAAGCTCGCGCGTCGTTTTCGGGCTGAAGCCTGCAATCGGATGAGCAATCAGATCCATCTCCGTCGCTCTCAGTACCAATTGTCCGACAGACAAGCCACAATCGAAGAGGAAATACTGCCTGTCTCGGATGACACAGTCGTCGGGAGGTTTTGCGGCAATGACGATGATGAGTCGAGATTTTGTTGCCCACTCATTCCCTTTCGAGAGGGCGGTCTTGACCAATCCCAGTGCTTCATCGCCGTGAACGAAGACAGCCCTCCACGGCTGGTTGTTGAAGCATGATGCGGAAAGTCTCATCGCCTCGATCAGATTATCGATATCGCTGTCAGTTATAGGTCGAGAATCGTCCAGAACTCTCCTTGCCCGTCTATTCTGAACTGCAGTATGGACATCCAAGATGTTGTCCCCCCCATTTTCACAATATAAAATATTGAATGTGAACCAATAGTGATAATCCTTTTGGAATTCATACTGTCAG
>JAOUEZ010000098.1 GCA_029858465.1 Thermoplasmata archaeon
TACATCCAATATGCCAGCCAAACGACCGTTGCATTGGATAAGGACACAATAGTCAATATCGAGATGACAAGAGATGTGTCCTATTCGCTTGATGCGACTTGGTCGGAGAATCAGAGAAGGGCAATCTATCCTGAGGAATCGGTCACATACGAAATCACAATAACGAATACAGGGAACATGCGAGATTCATATACTCTGACAGGAAAAGGTGTAGACTTCACTTATGATCTGCCGGACGAACCTGTCACGGTCGATTTCGGGAAGACGAATAATACCGTCACGGTTTCAATAACCATCACTGCCAAATTTAATGCAATGGTGAATCATGGTGCGGTGACCATCGATGTCCAATCGACCGGCAGCTCGAGCGTCAGGAAAAGCGTTGAAGTCAAGATAGATGTTTTGCCTGTCTATGAAATCAGTGCCATTCGTAGCGCTTCCGGGTCGATAAATGGTACCAGCTATTACAGCACTTTAGAATTAAGGAATGACGGCAATATCGAGGATAACTACACTCTGCAGATATTGAACGCCAACGAACTATCAATAAACGGCTGGAATGTGACTTTCCAGAGCAACCAAGGCTTGATTCTTAGAACCGATGACATAGAAGGGAAATCCTCAGGCTATGTGAATGTGTCATTCTCGGCAAACAGGGCTGTGCCGACCCGCAATATCTCAGCGGAAATCTTGATTGTCTCAAATGCGTCTTCGATATCATATCTGGCATCAATCTCTCCGTATATGCCCGATCTCAAGATAAGCGACGAGGGAATCTCAGTTATCGGGGAAAACATCCACTCTAACGATGTCTTCACAGAAAGGGACATGGAGAACATTATTCTCATGTTCGTGCTTCTCGCAATAATCCTGTCGGTATTCATTATAAGGAAACTGAAGTTCGGGAGGTTCCTGAGATGAAGGCCAATGCGGGAACAGTCAATATCGTGCTGATTGTAATGCTCTTGATGACAGCTTTCGTTCCATTCGTCTCTGGAGTATCCGATGCGACGACCAAGATATCCGAGTCCTTGCAGATGACTGTCAAGCTTGAAGGACCTGCAATAGTAGGGATAGGAGTGGACAGCGATTTCGTTCTCAGAATCAAATATGCATATCCGGAAAGAATAGAAAATTACAGTTTCACAGCCACAATCTTGGATGAAGACATTGAAGTCGGCGGCAGAATCACTCCAAATAACGGGACTGCTGATGACGGCGTCTTCGATATCAAGATTGCGGGAACTAATAAGGTCGGACAGATGACAGTAATAATCAATGCGACGGCAAGAGAGCTTGACGTCGAATGGTACACAATCGAGGAGTTCGAAATAGATGTTGTTGAATCTGTCTTGATCTCTGCGACTCTGGAAAATAAAGGGATTATCAACGTCTCCAACGTTTCAGTCAGCCTATGGATAGATGGCGAGCTGATAGATACAAAATATTTTGCGATAAATGGCAATACGAGCGTCAATTTCAACTTTAACTGGACATTCAGCACTCTTCAGGAAGGAAGGCACATTGTAACATTGATAATAGACGATCCTTCAGGAGTGGTTGAGTTCTCCGAAGGGAACAATGTCTTAGTGAAGTACATCTACTACTCGACTTCTGGCAATATACTGCGTGGGATAATAGCGATAGGAATCATGTTTGTCGCATTCATTCTTATAATGACCATTCTGCAGAGGCCGGGTGCAAGGGGAAAGAGCGGCAAATGAAAGAGGATCAGGCTGCGGGCAGTCTGACGTGAAATACGGTTCCTTTCCTGGGGTTGCCCGGCTCCCTATCCTCTGCCCAGACCCTTCCACCATATAGACTGACCAGCGATTTCACAATGGATAAGCCGAGACCCATCCCTCTTGCGGATTCTGATGGCTCGAGATTTTTCGATCCGAGAAAAATCGATTGCTTGCGCTCGTCTGGAATCCCTGGCCCGTGATCAGCAACAGAGACCTGCCAATGTTCGATCTTGGAGTCGCCCAGCTTCTCGGTTATGTGTTGCAGTGATATATCGACATTGACTGTCTCATGCATATCGAACTTTATTGCATTCATGAAAATGTTATGGAAAAGATCTGGAAGCAGGTCATTCGCCATGACGAAAGCATCCTTCGTTTCCATATCGAAAATGAACTTGACTTTCTTCGCGGGAAAAAGATGGGAAGTCTTATCTGCTTGCATCAGAACTGTTTGCGCAAGATCGATTCTCATGAGGTTTTGTTTGTCGGCGCTTCTGATCATTGATAGCTTGCGGACTTTGCCGATGAGCTCGCTTATCTGATCAATCTGTTTTCTTGTCCTGTCAAGATATTTGTCTATTGAGCCGCTTGTGGTCTGTCCGATAGCGAGATCCAGATAGCCCCTTATCGCCATGCAGTAATTCATCAAATCGTGGAACATCAGCCTGTTGAGCACCCTCACTTCGTCTCTCGCCTGCGTTGCCTCAAAGAAGATATGGGCGTTCTCAAAGGCTATCGCGACGAGCGATACAAATACCTCGAGAAGCTCGAGCGTCTCCCTGGAAGGTATTTTGCCGTCCGCTGGGTCGTCAGGGGAGATGATGCCGATTATGCGCCCATCCCTATCATAGATTGCGAATATCAGATCGTCAAGGGGATGCCATGCATTCGGGCTCTCTCTCGGCATTTCGAACGCATTTTCCGCCTCCTCGAGATTCTTGAAATTATAGAAATATTGCAGATCCTCTTTCAGGGTCTTCTCCACCGGCCTGAAATGAGCGAGATAACCAATCTTTAAATCTGGATTTGTATCTCTCTCGATGGTATCTTTGGGTATTCTCAAGGTCAAAGCTCTGGATATCTGTTCTTCTGAATATCCTTTGAGCGCTCTCCATCTGAAGCAACCTTCTGACTCGTCATATAACGCAATCGAGCTTGCCTTGAAACCGAATAGTTCCTGTGTGAGCTCAAGCACGCGAATCGCAAGTTTTGATGGATCCGATAGAGACGTGAGAGAGCTTGTGACTGCAAGTATTTGAGATATCTGATTGGCACGGTTCTCAAGAGAATCGAGCATTTTCTGCTCTTTTTCTCTGAGTCTGATAAGTTCCAGAGCGACGGAGATAAATGAAGCAAATATTTCAAGCCCGCTGAGTGCATCATCCGTAAGTTGTTTCCCGGTTGTGGTGCTCGATATCATGAATGACCCGATTTCGTTTCCGGAGCGACTTAACAACCTGACAAGGAGTGCATCGAGCGGATGCCAATCATCTTTATTTTTTCTTGGGATTTCAATTTGATCAGTACGCAGAGTGGTGAGGATCTCTCGTTCATCACCTTCCATGTAATTCTCCGCCGGATAGAATTTTGATAATCTTCCGACGTTGATTGCCCGATTCTTCTCCCATTCTTCCACTTCTTCCTTTGTATAAAACGCCTTCTCCTTGATCTTATTAGTCTGCGCCTCTGGGAAGCCGTACACTTGTATTGGCACAAAGACATCTCGATCATCCAGAATGAATAATATCATGGATTCTATCGGGAAGATTTTAATAATGACATTCGAAACGAGATCCAACAGCTTCTGCTGATTATCAATTGAAAGTAGACTGGATGCGATTATGCCCGCATTCTCGATCAATTTATCGAAGTCCAATTCCGGCAATGACTCTATGTCGATCGGCTTTGGAATTGTGCGATCTGATTCCTTCTTTTGCATCTAAGTCTCCTTGGGACGGCATTTCTAATATTCGACACATCATTTATTAATATCTATGCCAGGAAGACAGTACACTCCTATCGAAGCAGTTCCTTTCTCAGGCTCTTCATCTGTTTGGCAAGCACGAATTCGCTCCTACATTTTTCGATGAGCGAGCGAGCCACGTCTTGCTTTCTCTTAATTGGCACAAGAGAGTCTGGATAATTAAAGGTCATCAGAATATCGTACAACAACTCCATCCTTCCGATGACTTTGTCAGCAGACTTGAGTTTGTCATGCATTAATGCATCGAGGAACAGTCTTCGCATTTCCCCGATTGCATCACCCATCCCAAGTATGTAAGCTTCATCAGAAACCCCGATATCATTGGGCGAAGGATATTCCTTGTCGGCCAGCACACATGCGACCATCTCTGCCTCCACGAGTTCCTGCTGAGCATCGGTTACATAGCCGGTGAACATGATCTCGACATAATTGCGCATCTCGTGTTTCAGGTCCGCATTCCCCTTTCTTGCTGACTTCAAATGCTCAGAGAAATCTTTTCCTGCCTGCATTGCTGCAATGGCTCCCCTGCAAGATCTGATTATCTGCCTTGATGATTTTATCGCAGATTCTCTTGCGGCGTCTTTGGAATCAAGGCGCTTGCCGATAGATTGCGCAATCTTCTCAATTCTGGTCAATGCTGACACCTCTGATTTCGTTGATATGATCAATCCTCTTCTGAATGAGCTCCTTTCGGCCGATATCGTGCCTGACGAATACTCGGCCCTTCACGAACGATATGGCAGATTCGCATATGTTCTCTGCAACATCAATTGAGCTGCCGGAACCGACTATCCCTATCGATCTCGAGCTCGTTGTGAATATCCCATCCTCGGTCTCATTTACCGCGGCATAGTAAAGAGTCGCTCCCGATCTGCGGACGCTCTCTTCGTCCACCTCGATTTTTTCACCGGCAATTGGCTTCGTGCCGTATCCTTCTGGGACGATGTATTTGCAGACAGTGGCCTCCTGAGAGAACCCGCAACTGCCTGAAAGGGAGCCCGTAGCGACTTGATTTGCAATTTCGAGAAGTGAATCAGACATGATCGTGAGGACGTTCATCGCCTCTGGATCACCGAACCTCGCATTGAATTCGACGACCTTGGGACCTTCCTTTGTCAGCATGAACTGGCCATATAGAATTCCCCGATAGTCAAGTCCCTCATTTCTCATTGAATCGATGACTTTTTGCATGATACTGACACTGGCATCGTAATCATTCTTGGTCAGGAAAGGAAGCAGATGATTCTTATCGGAATATGAGCCCATTCCGCCCGTGTTTGGTCCCTTATCGTTCTCATAGGCTCTCTTATGGTCCTGCACCGCGGGAGTGGGCACGACTTTTTTCCCATCTACAAATGCCTGGATGGTGAACTCCTCTCCTTTGAGCTTCTCCTCGATAATAACTGTCTTTGAGCGGTCCACATTCCCGCTCAATATGTCGCTGCAATATTTCTTCACTTCATCTTCAGACATTAGATGTTCTCCAAATATTTTGGCACCCTTGCCTCCGGTCAGGCCAGAAGGTTTGATCACGACCTCTGGACCGTGCTTGTCAAGCCATGCGCCTACCTCCTCCATATTCTTGGCGGACACAGACCTGA
>JAOUEZ010000005.1 GCA_029858465.1 Thermoplasmata archaeon
GGCCATATTACAAACACCTTTTAAAAACATGTTGTCGATAGTACATACATTGGGAAGATTACTGGAAAGGTAGTTTTTCATGCCCTTCATCCCTTTTCTATGAAAGCCACCTATCCAAGGACGAGATGGCTGCAGGAGGCTTGGATTCCGGGACCCTGTCGAGAGCGGAATTTATTCTATCTACGGAAAAGCTATGCTTGTCGCACATGAAACCGATGATCGTTGGCCTTTGAACGGTTCCCCAATTTATTTTCTCAATATCGCAAATCTCTGGCTCCAGGAATATCCTCCTGAGCTGATCGAGTATCTCGATTTCCTTGACTTTTCCTGCGGAAACGGCTTTCTCGATTTTCCCGTATTCTTTGATTAATGAGAGCGCTTTCTTCGGGCCTATGCCTTTGATTCCTGGGTTGAAATCGGTGCCTATCAATATGCCTATATCGACCAGTTGTTCCCTCGTTGCTCCAAGAGTCTTGAGAACATCCTCAAGATTAACCAATTCTGGCTCGATCTGGACGAATCGGTTGGATCTCGGAAGTCTCCGCCTGCCACTAATTGCGAGATTCCTGATAAGCCTTGGACAACCGAACAAGAGGGAATCGAAATCCTGGGATGCTGCGGCATGAGCCAGTCCTTTCATCGTCATGCAACTGGCCTGGGCCTCTCCCTCCGATGGAGCCTGAACCCACGGTATGCCTAATAATTCGAGCAGCTTCTTCGAGTCGTCAATCATCATCCCGGTGAGCCTGCTCGATCTTGTCGCCTTTGACCATGCCTTTCTGATGTCCCCCTCTGCCAACGCTTCGTGCCAGGCTGTCTCAGCGGCTCTTCTGGCCGCGATTCTTTCATCTATCGTATCTTTTTTCAGCTCGGGAGGCTCGCCGTCAAATACGAATATCGGACGAATCCCTGCCTCGAGGAAGTTGATGCATCGATAGAACAATCCTGAGAGATGCGATGTGACCTCGCCGTCCCTGTTCCTGAGAGGCGTGCCATCCGGCTGTCTTATGATTGAGAGGAATTGGTATAACGAATTGAAAGCGTCAATTGCGATAGTCTTGCCCGCGAGATCCTTTAGGGAGATCGTCTTCCCTTCGACAAGCGCTGAGATGTCTACACCCATCGGAAATCGCATAGACCTCTCGGATACAAAAGGGTTAGCTGGGGGGATCGATATTTCAATTATAGATTGGCAAAGTATTATTACAAATAAACATATCAAACCGCTCCAGGCCTTTCGCAACAATCAAGATATTAGTGTGAAATGAGGGGCGGGATGGAAATGGGCAAGAGGAAGTTGAGAAGCATCGACAAGCTCGAGCTAAGGCTCTGGAAATGTGCTTCGTGCAAAGGGCTCGAATGCGAGATCGTCTCATACAAGAGGCCCATAGGCTGCAATCTGCCTTCTGACAGGCAGGAAGATGTTTTTCCGGATTGGAAGCTGAGAGAAGTACTGAAGTGAAAAAGGCGAACGATCATCTGCCGGTCGATTCTGGATGAGTCGGCAGGAAGACTATCATGAAACCTGAGACAATCCATCCGAGCAGTAAGAGGAATATCAAAAGATTCGCCCCGGTCGCCAGAGTGATAAGGAGCAAAATTATCGGCATAAGAATTGCGAAATATAGGACAAGAAAGTCTTTGATTTTATCTGAGTCCATCGGTCTCATCCCGCAATATTGTTCTCGGATATAAAATTGGCCTAAAAGCCCGAATCATAAGGATTTCAGCTCATCGAGTGCTTTCTTGCGGTCAGGCGCGCCGAAAATGGAACTGCCAGCAGCCAAAATGTCGACCCCGTGATCCACACATATCCTGCCCGTATCGGCATTTATCCCTCCGTCGACCTCAATAAGAGTGGTTAGTCGCTCGTCGTCTATCACCCTGCGCGCCTCTCGTATCTTCTTAGCTGCCTCGGGCATGAATTTCTGCCCAGCCCATCCTGGGTTCACGGTCATAATGAGGACAATATCGAGCAAAGGAAGGTATTTCTCTATCTTGGAGAAGGGCGTCGGTGGATTTATCGCCATCCCGGCTTTCTTTCCAGATTCTCTGATTATCTTCAGTGATTGTGTCACATCGCCTTTGGACTCGATATGTACAGTTATATAATCCGAACCGGCACCCGCGAAGCTACTTGCCGTTCTCTCCGGATGATCGACCATCAGATGCGCGATGAAAGGGACCTGCGAGTATTTCTTAATTGATTTAATGACTCCTGGCCCGATTGTTATGTTCGGGACAAAGCTACCGTCCATCACATCGATATGGAGAAAATCGGCTCCCATGTCACTGATTTCTCTGACATCCTTCCCGAGATTGGCGAAATCTGCGGACAGCAGTGAGGGTGAGACTTTTACCATCTGATGCCGTATCCATGAAATGGCACATAACGCTTTTCAATCCGCGATGGAGACGTCAGGTTTTTTTAATCGAAGGCTATTATTCTCTTCGATGGCCGAAGCGCGTCATACCACGGAAGAGCCGAAAAAATGCGATGTGAGAGGGTGCTCGGAGCCTGCTGAGAGGTCAATTAGCTCGAAGAAAGTCGAGAAGTCTGGCCTTTCCATCCCGGAATCAACCGACAAAAGGGTGCACCTCTGCAAGAAGCATTACCGGGAATTCAAGAAGAAGACTAAAAAAGACAGAGAAGTGGAGCGCCTCGGATGGTGATTATTATTTTTTTCTCCAAAGGATTAAAGCCAATCCGAAGATAGACCATTTCGGCGAGTCAGACGGTCAAGAATAAGACATATTTTGCACAGTTCATGTCCAGCGGCGGATTGTTTGCTGCTGCGATATACATACCGATAGTCCTAGACCAAGAATTTGCAGCGAGCAAATTAACAATAGGACTGATCGTGACCGCCTACGCGACAGCTCTTTTTCTGGCATCGGTATTGATCGGAAGAGCCGCCGACGTGAAAGGTCGCAGGAAATTCCTCAGAATGGGGTTTGCCCTCGCATCTTTTGCTTTGCTACTGCAGATATTCGCGGATTCGCCAGTTCTTCTGTTATTGGCAAGGATTCTGTTGGGAACTGCCGTCGGGACAATTCAGTCCGTCCTTGTGGCTTATTTCATTTATGAGACAAAGGGTAAGATTGGAAAATTTTCCTCGTTCAGTGCCCTTGGCTGGGGTTTTGGATCATTAGCCGCCGGCATAATCGGCGACTATCTCCTGGTATTCATTTTCTCCGCGGGCCTGATGATATGCGCGACAGTCGCCGTCTTCAGCCTCCCGGAGACCATTGAGAAAAAACAGTTCGTTCCATTGTTTCCCAGAAAGATCTTTAGGGATAACTATGCAGTCTATTCCTCCGTTCTCATCAGGCACATCGGCGCTAATCTTGTATGGGTCACCTATCCGCTTTTCCTGATAGATGTCCTGGGGGCCCCTCCATTCTGGGTCGGGGCTGTCTATGCGACAAATGCTGTTACTCAGTTTCTCGTGATGAGAAGATTGGACGAATATAACTCGATATACCTCATTCGCATCGGATTTGTCCTCTCCGCTGCAACATTCCTCCTTTTCTCGATCACTCAGACTTATCTTGAGATACTGCCGCTCCAGATAGTGCTCGCATTTTCGTGGGCATCCCTATACGTCGGGAGCTTGAAGTTCGTGACCGAGAGGAGCCCTGAGAAGGCAACATCCGTTGGTTGGCTGCACGGAGTGATCAGCATAGCGGGGATAATCGGTCCTGTTCTTGGCGGAACCTTGAACGACGTGATTGGATACCGCCTCACGATGATTGCCGCGGTGGGGCTGTCAATCGCGGGCTTTCTCGTATTCATTGTTTCAAGGAGAAGGGAGCGAAGAACCTCGTCTCCGACAATCTCGCGATAGAAATGTTTTTCATTGAGCCATCACCATCAACCCGGGGATGAGAGCAGTATTTCTCGGCACTGGCGGCACATATCCATGCACCGAGAGAAACGTCGCTTCGGTGGCAATCCAGTTGACCAGGGACGTCGCTCTTTTTGATTGTGGCGAGGGCACGCAAAGGCAGTTCATGAGATCGAACATATCGTTCATGAACACGCGATGGATATTCATCACTCATTATCACGGTGATCATTTTCTCGGCGTGCCAGGACTGATTCAAAGCATGAACCTTAATGATAGAAAGCGCCCGATCGACATTTACGGACCCGAAGGAACCATACATCTCATGAGCCAATTGCTCACGGCAGGATATTTTGCCCCCGGGTTCCAGATAACCGCTCACGATGTCGAGCCTGGAGATAAGGCGATCTTAGATGGATTCGATGTAGAAGTTGCGCGAGCGGATCATACTGTTCCGACACTCGCATATGGACTGGTCGAGAAGGAAAGGCCGGGAAGATTCGATACAAAGAAAGCCGATGAGCTCGGAGTACCCAAAGGGCCACTCTACAGAAAGCTACAGCTCGGACAGGAAATCAAGGTGGGAGGGAGGACGATTCATCCTTCCGATGTGCTAGGGCCAGCACGCCAGGGCAGAAAAGTCGTGTACTCAGGCGACACGAGGCCTTGCAGGCAAGTGCGCGACCTCGCTCTGAAAGCAGATCTCTTGATTCACGACGCCACTCTTCTCACCAAAGAGGGAGTGATGGCCGCAGATTTCGGCCATTCAACCCCGGCAGAAGCTGCACAGATCGCCCGAGATGCGGGAGCGAGAGCGCTCGCACTTATACATTTTAGTCCGAGATATAAGGGCCAGAAAGTGCTGGAGGAGGAGGCCAAGGAGATATTTCCAAATTCCTTTGCCCCTGCGGATTTGGACGAATTTGTGATACGGATAAGCGATCGATAAAGCTTATTCGTCTCGGACTCCGATTCGATAGTTTCTTATACGAAAGAATAAATCAACGAAACGGCCAGCGTAATATGCATTGCTTAGAGAATTTCGAAATTCATTGATATCATGAGACGCTGCGGCCAACGATAGGGGTTGAATTCCTATGGCATTGCTGGAAGTGAGTAACCTAAAGACATATTTTACGACTCTTGAAGGCACCGTCCAGGCAGTCGATGATGTGAGTTTTGAATTGGATAAAGGAACAGCCATGGGACTGGCGGGAGAATCCGGATGTGGAAAGACCACCGCCGCACTTTCTATTATGAGACTGCTCCCTTCGAACGGGTATATAAAACAAGGCTCAATTACATTCGATGGGAAAAACATCGTGAAAATGAATCCTGTGAAGCTTCGACGCACCCGCTGGAAGGAGATGTCGATAGTCTTCCAAGGCGCAATGAACGCTCTCAACCCTGTAAAGAGGGTCGGTGATCAGATTGTTGAGCCAATTCTCCTGCACGAGAAGGTCACCGAAGCGACCGCAAGAAAAAGAACGAAGGAGCTTTTCGAGCTTGTCGGAATCAGCCCCGACAGAATCGATGATTACCCTCACGAGTTCAGCGGGGGGATGAGGCAGAGAGTCATGATTGCAATGGCTTTAGCCTGTTGGCCCAAATTGATCATCGCAGACGAACCGACAACTGCTCTCGATGTCATGATTCAAGCACAAATTATCAGACTTTTAAAGAATCTCCAGAAAGAGCTGGACCTGGCACTCATTATGATTTCGCATGACCTTTCAGTCCTGGCTGAGACCTGCGAATTCCTTTGCATAATGTATGCTGGGAAGATAGTGGAAAAGGGAAGCTCCGTACATATTTTCAAGCATCCGAGACATCCTTATACGAGAGGTCTCGTAGCGGCTTTCCCGAATATCAAAGGAGAGAAATTCATGCCCGAACCGATCCCCGGCAATCCTCCAAACCTGATACATCCACCCATAGGATGCAGATTTTCGGACAGATGCAAGTATAAGCAGCAAATATGTGACCAGAAAGAGCCCCCGCTATTCGAGTTTGAACCCGGTCATTACGTTGCCTGTCATCTCGTTCAGAAGGGGGTGATCTGAAATGGCTGATACTGACATCCTTAGGGTTGAAAATCTCAATGTCTGGTTCCAGATGAGAGAAGGTTTCTTCAAAGATCTGCTGGCGAAGAAGCAGAGATACGCAAAAGCTGTCGATGGCGTGTCTTTCAATATCAAGAAGGGAGAGATATTTTGCCTTGTCGGAGAGAGCGGTTGCGGAAAGACAACTACTGGCAAAGGTATCCTGAGACTTATCGAACCGACGAGCGGAAGCGTCATTTTTGCCGATGAGAAAGAAGATAAAGTCATGGGAGACCTCATCAAGAGCGTTGAGAAGACATATGAGACCGAGGAGAGGATTGGCAAATTCGCGTTTTTCGGATCTCTATTCGCGAGTCTCGCAACAATCGCGATGTCGATTAATCTCGCGCTAACCATAGTAAATCTCGGGGAGAACGAACTTGTCCGCATCTTGCTCGGATTAGCCTGTCTATTCGAAGCTCCGATCTTATTTGCTAGCAGCAGGAGATATAACCGTGCTCTAAAGGCTATACAAGAGAAGACGCGCGCAATAATAACATTGGAAGACGGCAGGCCTGCGCTCGATGTCCGGAAGCTGGACCGCTCGGAACTCACATATGCCCGACAGAGAATCCAGATGATTTTCCAGGATCCATATGAGTCTCTCAACCCGAAGATGACTGTTTTCGATATCGTCGCGGAACCGCTGGTGGTCAACAAGATCTGCAAGAACGAAAAGGAAAAAGAAGACCGGGTGAAGAAGGCGTTGAACGATGCGGGCCTGAGGCCGCCTGAGTTCTTCATGTGGAGATATCCGCACCAAGTATCAGGGGGACAGAGGCAGAGAGTTGGGATAGCAGGAACTCTGGTTCTCGATCCTAGCCTACTGGTCGCCGACGAGCCCATTTCGATGCTTGACGTGTCGATCAGAGGGGACATATTGAAGCTTATGCTCGATCTGCGGGACAAGAAGAGGCTGACGTATCTATTCATCACCCATGACCTTTCTGTCGCGTATGTCTTCTCAGATAGGATCGGTGTCATGTATCTTGGCAGGATAGTCGAGATGGGGCCGACTGAGAAGATTATCAAGAACCCGAAACATCCGTACACGCAGGCTCTGATAACTGTCGTGCCAAAGCCTGATCCTACCGCAAAAGAGGAAAAGATCATCCTTAAGGGGGAGAGACCCGACCCGACAAACATCCCGAAAGGCTGCAGGTTCCACCCAAGATGCCCATATGTGATGGAGATTTGCGAGCATGAGCAGCCAGCCGAGACCGAAGTTGAAGCGGGGCATTGGGCTGAATGCTTTCTGCTCACTCCAGAAATCGTCGATAAATGGAACAAGGAATGGGCGGTAAAAAAAGAAGAGGAAAAGATGAAGAAAATTACGGCGCCCATTACTCCTAAGGACAAAGAGAAAAAGAAAAAGTAGCGGTCGAAAAAGGGCTCTCTGCCAGCGTGGATTGAAATGTACTGGCGGAGGGCCCAGAAAAGCTTTAAGTAGGCAACTGAAATTCAGTTCATTCCTTATCGAGCGTGAACTCATGAACAGGAACATTGTTGTTGAAACCATTGACCAGACGCCGATAGAACGTCAGAATGTCGAGATAGTCGAGAGAAAGGGCGTTGGGCATCCCGACAGCGTCGCAGATGGTCTTGCTGAGAGCGTTTCTCGTGCACTTTGCCGGATGTATCTCGAGAAATACGACAGAATTCTTCATCATAATACTGATGAGACACAGGTTGTCGGAGGACAATCCGCGCCGGTCTTCGGAGGGGGAGCGATCCTCGAACCAGTATACATCTTGCTGGTGGGAAGAGCGACAACGGAGGTCAACGGAGAGAGACTGCCGTATCGGACCGTCGCACTCAAGGCTGCCTACGAGTACATCAAGAATAATTTCAAGCATATCGACCCGGACTGGGACATCACACTCGACTGCAAGATAGGGCAGGGCAGCATAGATCTAAGACAGTTATACGAGACGAGGAAGAAACTTGCAAATGACACATCTTTCGGCGTCAGCTTTGCACCTTTGAGCGAGACCGAAATGATCGTCCTCGAATCAGAGAAATACATCAACGGGAAATTGAAAGAATCCCTGCCAGAGGTAGGAAAGGACATCAAGGTAATGGCGTGCAGGGAAAAGGACGAAATAAGACTGACGGTCGCCGCAGCCATGATCTCATCGCTGATAAAAGATAAAGACCATTATATGAGCGCTGTGAACGAGCTAAGAGACAAGGTGAGCGACTTCTCGGCAAAATTCACCGAGAGGAATGTCATAGTCGATGTCAATACTGGGGATAACCCGGATAAGGAGCTTTTCTATCTGACTGTTTCAGGTCTTTCCATGGAGAACGGCGATGATGGCTCCGTTGGTAGAGGAAACAGGGCAAACGGACTTATTACTCCGTTCAGACCGATGAGCATGGAGGCATCGGCTGGAAAGAACCCTGTTACCCATGTTGGAAAAATTTACAATATTCTATCTTGTCAAATTGCTTCCGAAATCGCAAAAGCTGGAAAAGGAGACATTCTCGAGGCAAGAGTGAGGATGCTTGCGCAAATTGGCCGAAGAATAGACCTGCCCCAGGTCGCCAGCATACAACTGATATACGCAGACGGCGTCAAACCATCAAAATACGATGCTGAGGTCAGACAGATTGTGGATGAAAGACTGGAAAATATCGATAAAATCACAATGCAAATAATCAACAACGAGATTTCAGTGTTCTGAGAGCAAGAACTCACTCCTCGATAAGTTCGACCGAACTCCTATTTCGAGGCTTTATCGGCTGCTTCCTCTTCTCGTTCCTTCAATTTCGCAGCTAACTGCAGAAGTTCCTCTTCTAAAGTCTGGAGCCGCTTCCACTCTTCATCAAGACGTTTCTCTTCATTTCTCGTGGTATCCTCGCGCTTGGATAGTTCCAATGCTTTTTCCTCGAGTTCCGCGTGCTTCTTTTCGACTTGGGTCATAAGGTCCTGATCAAGCGATGTAATAACGCTCTTTTTAGCCGTTTCGACCTGTTCCCAGAGCTCCCCAAGCTCCCCGCGCTCAGCCTCGAGCCGTTCAAGCTCTATCCCAACCACTTTCTCTCGTGTCTCGACATCTCGTTCTCGTGCCCTGATCTCCTCTTCGATGACGGACAATTTCAGGTCCCTCTCCTCGAGTTCCTTCGTGGTCAAAGAAGCAGCTGCTCTCTGTCGTTCCAGCTCGTTCCTCAAATCGGCCAGACGACTGCCTACTTCCTGATCTATCCTATCTCTCTCCTCAGAAAGCAACCTGCTCATCTCTGTAAGCTCCTTCTTGAGTATCTCCACTTTGTTGTGTTCCCCCTTGACCTCCTCCTTCTCTTTATCAAGGGAGGAAACCAATAATTCGAAGTCTCTGACACTCTGATCGAGTTCTTTCGATCTCTCAATCGTATCGACTTCCCTATTGCCAATCTCTCTCTCCCTGTCCTTCAGCTCCGTCCACTTGCTCTCGATATCACCCATTCTTTCCATTGACGATTTCTCTTTTTCAGCTATGGATAGCTCTTTATCTGACAGCTCCTTTGATACATTTGAAATGGCATTTTCCCGCTCTTTCAGAGCCGCCTCGTACTGCTCCAGTTCTGTTCGTAAAGACTCATTCTCCTTTGTCATATTTTCGATCAGATCAGTCTTCTGGTCCAGTTCTGCGACCCTGTGCTGTAGGTCCTCCTCAAGGTCCTTGCTATACTGAGCGGCGACTTCTTGAGCGGCATTGACCATGTCTTCTTTGGATTCAAGTTCCGTAAGCGCGGAATCGAGCTTTTGCTCGCGCTCTGCAAGTTGTTTCTCAGTAATCTCGAGTTTTTCCATCAGCTCGATGCGTTGCTTGCTTTCCTCCTCCAGTTTAGTCTTGTCCTCAGCAATCTCCTGTTGCGCCTTGCTGAGAGATTCGCTCATATCTTCTATCTCCTTGCATCTCATCTCAAGAAGATCCTGGAGCGAGGACATTTCATTCTGCACTTTCTCAAGCTCTACAGATCTAGAATCAAGTTCAGACTTTGTGTTCTCCAGCTCAGTTCTCTCGGCCTGGAGACTCTTACTGAGGTCCTCGAGCTCCTGCTGTTTCATCTCGAGGGATTTAGTGCGTTCACTCATCTGAGCCTCGAGCTGCTCGTTCTTCTTCGTCAGTTCCTCCTGGAGCATGTCGGCATATTCCAGTTTTTCTAAAAGCTCCTTCTCCCTGCTTTCGAGTTCTCTATGTTTTGATATCAATTGTTCGTTCTGTTCCTTTATTGAAGACTCAGCGCCTTTCTTTAGGTTCTCGATTTCGATTCTCGATGCCTCAATCAGCTCTTCCTTCTCACTCAGCTGCTCTTCCTTCTGAGTCAGCTCTCTTGACATGTCTTCCATCTGCTTCGATGACTCGTCGAGGGCTATCTGGACCTCCTGTTGCTCCTTCATCGCGGTCTCGAGCTCGGCGGTCTTAATATCAAGCTCTTTTCTGACTCTGTTCAATTCCTCACGATCGTTCGCCAGCTCCTCTCGCGCGAGTGCCAGTGCGCTTCTCTCATCCTCTAATTCCTGTCTAATTCCGTCGAGCTTCTGCTCTTCCGACTTGATCTTTTCTAATTCGGAGAAAGCCTCAGCAGATTTTGTAGAGAGTTCTTCGGTTGTCTGCTCAGCAGATTGCATTTCCCCTTCGAGTCTGACGCGTTCTTCTTCGATTGCCGATTTCCTCTCATTGAGCATTCTGCCTAGAGAATCAAGCTCGGACATCTGTTTCTCAATCTCAGACCTGCTCTGGCCTAAACGGGCTTTTTCCATTTCTATATCATTGCGCTCGACCTGAAGCTGCTCTCGCGCCGTTTCCATGCCGCCCCATATGGCATTTTTCTGACTCTCTAATTCTTCCCTTGCGGCCGAAATCTCTTTTTCATGGCTAAGAAGCTCTTCCATTTTCGTATGCAGATCGGCATCTTTCTCGGTGACAGCCGTAAGTTTTGCATCCACCTCGTCATTCTTCAGTGCCGCTGATTTGAGATAGGATTCCGCGGCTTCCATTTTTGATTCGATTTCGGTCTCCTTGTTGAGAAACTCCTGGTCCCGTTCCTGAAGTTCTGCCATCTGAGTCGCTAGTTTGCTCTGGGTCTCCGCCCAATCGGTCTCCCTCTTCGCCTGAAGTTCATCGAGCTCTTTCTGTCTCGAATCGAGGGATTTCGATAATTCGTCGAGCTCTATCTGCTTTTGACTCAACTGCTGCTCCGATTCCTGTCTCTCGCTGCCCGCTTCCTGCAGCCTATGATCTGCGAGAGCCATTTTATCACTGACATCTGCGAGATTAGATTCAATCTCCTTCTCCCTCTCAAGAATGGCCTCCTCCTTTTCTGCGAGCTCATTCATTCTTGCTTCGGTCTGGCTCGCATGCTCGTCGATTTCTTTACGCGCGGATTCCAATTCGTTTCTTTCGGCTTCTAGCTTCGCGGCCTGTGCCATCAGAGAGTCTCGTTCAGAGGCGATAGATGCCTTTTCATTCTCAATGCTGGTTCGCATTTCTTCTTCTCTTTTCGCGAAAAGTGCAAACTCGTTTTGGATACTTTCGTTCTCTTTCGCCTGAAGGGTCTTCGCCTCATCTAGCTCTTTGGCTCTTTCATCCAATGAGGATTCGAGTTTTGTCAACTCGGTGCGCCATTCTTCCAGTTCTTTTGAGAATTGATTGTTCTCCTGTGTTCTCTGCTCAATGTCCTTTCTATCAGATTCAATCTGAACCTCTGCGGCTCTCAATGATTCTTGGGTTTTCTGCATTTCAGCGCGCATCTTCTCTACGGAGGCCTGATCCTCCTTCACATGAGCCTCAGCGGCCGTTATCGCTATCTGACGTTCTTCGAAGGTCTTCTGCAACTCGGTGATTCGAGAATCTCGTTCCTCCAACTCCGCGCCAAGGGCGTCTAAATTATTCTTCTTTGAGGATATTTCGGCTTCAATTGAGTTGAGCTTTTCCTGGGCTTCCTTGATTTTCTCAGTCTCGTTGGCAAGCTCCTTGCTCTTCTCATTCAATGCCGTCTCCAAGTCCTTGACGGCAGCCTCCCTTGCTGAGAGATCTTCATCTTTATGATCGAGCTCGACCTTTTTTCTTTCCAACTCAGTCATTATTGATGCGAGCTTCGCTTCCTTATCTCTGAAAATATTGTTCCTTTCGGTCTGTTCTCTAAGTAACGCCCTTTCCTTGTCATCGAGGGCAAGGGTGCGCTGATCGAGCATCGCATCCGCCTGATCAATCTCAGCCCTGCTCTGGTTGAGTTGCACCTGGAGTCTATCTAATTCCGTCCGTCTTTGCGCCAAATCCTTTTCGAGCTTACCGAGATCCTCGTGTTTCTTATCAAAAGATGCAACTTTGGTCGCGAGCTCACTTTGCAGCTGCTCCTCTTTCACTACGACCTTCTCTTCTCTCATGGCAAGGTCCTTCTCCTTTGCCATGAGCCTTTCGCTCATCTGCCCCATCTCGATGCTGGCTTTCTCCTGCTGTTCCTTGAATTCCCTAGTAGCATTCTGATGTTGCATGGTCGCAGAATCGAGCTCTTTCTTTAGTGCATCATATTTAGCCTTCTCCTGGTCGAAGGCGACTTTTTCTTGGGAAATCTCCTCCGTTTTCGACATCAGGTCGCTGATTTTAGTCTCGACCTCAGCGTCCTTCTCCTTTATTCGTGATTCGACAAGTATTACCTCTTTCTCTCGTTCTTTGAGGTTCCTTTCGGTCTCCTCTAAGAAGGTGCTCTTTTCTTGAATGTCGAGCCTCGCCTTTTCGGAGGCCGCCTCCATGTCAGCTCTTTCTCTCTCGAGTGTCTCAGATTGCGATTGAATTTTGGTGCGCTCGCTCTCAAGTTGAGATAGCATTTCGTTCAAAGATGTCTCGCGACGGGAGAAGTCCTCTTCCTTTTTCGACAACTGATTTTGTCTCTCTCTTATTGATTCTTCATTTGATTTGGCTTCTTTGATGCTCTTTTCGAGATGATCTTCCCTTTCCCCCAGGGTGACTCCGAGCGCTTCCAGTCTTTCCCTTTCTTTGCCTAACGCCCTCTCGAATTCATCAAGCTCATGAGTCTTCTTGGCGGTTTTCTCTTTGATCTTCTCATCGATCTGGAGATACCTGTTCTCGATATCCTTGCTCATCGTCTCCAAAGTCGCTTTCTTCGCGTCGAGTGCCTGCATCTCTTTCGATAGCTTCGTCTTGACCTTGTTTGAAAGGTTCGCCTCTTCTTGAGTAAGCTTGATTCTGAAAGCTTCGAGCTCCTTTCTCGTGCTTCTCAGTTTGGTGAGAGTATCAGATATCTCGGCTCTATCCTTCTCGAGTTGCGCCTTATCCTCGACAAGCTTCTGTTTTTCGACTTCAAGCTGCTTTCTTTGCTCCTCAAGCTCTCTACTGTCTTTGATAAGTTCGGGGGATGGAGCGCCAACCTTTTCCTTTTCGAATACACTTGGTGCGGCTGTCCCAGCTATCTGGGAAGCTGCAATAGCTTCTTCCCTGAGACCTCTTGGCGGAGCGGCTTTTGCAGCTTCAATGAATTCAACCTCGTTCTTCAATGCTGCAAGCTGCATATGTTCAAGCGATCTGGCTTTAAGGGTGATGATGCCGATGGATTTCGTCATTGAAACTTGGTCGCGGATTGCTTGGATCAGTTTCATGACGCTGACGAACTTATTGTTCGTAATGAGATACTCCAGAGCATCGATCAATACAACGCCGTTCTCTTTCTCGAGGAAATCGGTTATGACTACACTCAATCTTTCGAGGTCGCGCGGGCCTATGGCGCCTTCAGCGGCCACATTTGTAAGCCAGTATATTGGAAGATTAGGAGTTGATAGGCGCTTTGTAAGGTTCTTTGGAAAGGTCCTTGTGATAACCAACCCTCGCATACCCGCTCCGACAGCACCCTTGAAGAGCTCATATGAAAGGTTGGGGTTTGCCTCCTCGACAACATAAGTTGTCGAGGGCTCGATTGTGTATTCCGTAGATGCACTCTCTAACGGACGAGCAATCTTATCCGGAGTCTGGGCTGGTGGTTCTTTTTCAGGTTCATCCTGGCGTCCCGCGACCTCTCGCGCCCTATCCCTCAGCCCCATCTTGTCTTGTCTCCTTTATTCCTCATATATTCAAATCGTCCAGGACTCTTTCGTAAAGTTTGAAATCCTTCGATTTTGAAAACTCATCAATGGTCTCAGGTGGTAGTCTCCCCAATAGCTGATCGAGTATCTTGAGAAGTGTCACGACATCGTTCATCGAGCTCTCAGCCTTCTTTAATTTACCGTGGAGCTCATCCCGCTCTCTGACGGCGTCTACCAACTTCTCTTCGAGCACCTCGATTTTCTCCATTACGTCGCTGGATATCTGTGAGGGATAATAATTGATTGCTCCTGCGGATTTCTTACCTCCCATTTGGTTACGTATCTCAATCAGTCCCATTTTTATCTTAGCCTGATCTTTCAGCCATTCCTCTTTTGCTGAGGGTTCATCTTCTACGAGGCCGGCTGTAAACTCCGATTCTTCCGGCTCATGTTCATCTTCCCGCGCCTCAGCGGTAGTTCCTCCGCTTCCCATCTGTTTTTTTATGCTTTCTAATTCCTTCATTTTGACAGCGTAGGATCTGATACGCCTGTTAAGATGCTCCTCACGTCGAGCCAGTTCCTCTTCTCTCGACTTGAGTTCTTTTATCTCCTTTTCCCTATCCTCCAGTAGTTTCTTGAGCCCCTGGGTAGAGAGTCCCTCTGCTGATTCTTCTTCTTTCGGGCGCGTTTGAGAGGACATACCCTCTTTGATCATTGTCCTCAGCTCAATAATCTCATCGGCCAGTTTCTGCATTTCCTGCGATTCTGCATCGAGCTGATCATGCACTTTTTCCAAGTCGGTAGCAACCACAGTCTTTTCGACACCCTCTTTGAGATCGATGTTCCTATCGACCGCAGCCTTCAATTCCTCGGTTACGGCTTCTATGCGTTCATCCAAATACTGTGCGGGCTTCGGTTCGCTCTGAGGAGGCTTTATTTTTATTGCTGGGGCCTCTTTAACCTCGCGTCCTATCTGCACTTCCGAAAGCTTTTCGGGCTGCTCTAACTTGTCTCCTTTCGGTGCAATTGCGCGCTGTCTTACAGTTGCCTGTTGTTCTGGCGGAGGCGGAGGAGGCGTTCTCTGCATCTTCATTGTCTTTGTCTGCACGCCCGGAGCAGGTGCTGTCTCGCTCTGCTTACCCCATTCTATTAACTTTACCAGAAAACGATCGTCGTCAGACATCTTCGAGGCGTTCGAAACTGTACGGACCTTGAACCCGAGTTTGCATGAAGGACATGCAGCAGCACCAATGGGTAATAGATTGGAACATCTGGGACACCTGAATGCATCCGTCATTCTGTCAAAAGTCACTCCGCAGGAGTTGCAACTATTATCCGATTTCTGGACCTGCTTCCCGCAATGGAAGCAAAAGTATTCGCCGGATTTTGTAGCTGCCTTGGCGACCATTGCGTCCATCCATCCTTTTAATTTAGGCTGTATATTCTTACACACGGCGAGATTTTCGCTCTCTGCCTCTAGTTATTACCTTAGATTCGGAACCTCTTGATAGTTTTGTTCTCAGAGGGCCTCATTCGAATTTATCGTAAGATATCAATTCTGCGAGAGACTTTCTCGAAGTCTTGTTCGGCACCTCATTTGGATATCCCAAGGGGGTAAGTGCCACAACCCTTGCATCCGATGGGATACCAATAATCTCTCTTACCTTCTCTTCCTTGAAGGCTGCTATCCAGCAGCTTCCTAGCCCCAGAGATGTCGCGGCCAGTATAAGATGGTCCATCGCTATCATCACGTCCATTACGAAGCTGTTCATATATCCCCCGGCGGTAGCATAGGCATCGTCAGGAAAACCGCATCCTACAATCACTATCGGGGCTTCGGCTATGAACTTCTGGCTATTGCATGCCTGTACAAGCTTGCGCTTGATCTCCTCGTCGGTCACAACAACGAATTTCCAGGGCTGAGCATTATCCGCGGAAGGAGCCATCCTGGCTGCAGATAAAATTTCCTTCAAAATCTCCTCAGGAACTGGGTCAGGCTTATATCTCCTTACGCTGCGGCGTGTCTTTATAGCCTCCAGTACATCCATTAAATTCACTTTGCCGTAGTAACGGTTAAAAGTGCTAAATAAGTTTCTCCATAAGTGTCAAAATTGGAAATCTGGATTTTTTTAACAAATGAGAATAAGAGCCGATAATCTCCGGTGATACCACATTAATGTTATTATCGCCCCCCTCCAATTCGGGTATATTGAAATCAAAGGAGAGTTCAAAGGGTAGTGGCGAAAAGCCAACGCGTATACTGATCGATGGCAGGATCCTTCTAGTGGCGATAGCCGTAGTCGTCATCTGCATAGGGGGAGCATGCATCAGGCTATCCCCTTTGACCACCTCGGACTATCCCTATATCCTTGACGGTTTGGGAGAGGCCAGATATGCAAATCATATCATGATCACCGGTTCGTTGCAGCCAGAGCCAGGATCGAGCTATTCGGAGACTCATATTATTCACACCCCCGTATTTGATGCATTTCTGGCCATGGCATCTGAAATCACGGGAATCGATACAATCTCCATGATACAGTTGCTTGTGCCGGCATGGGGGGTGTTGCTGCTTCTTGGTGCGTTCGTCTTGATTGGAAAGCTTTCGGGCAGCAGCAGGGCCAGCATCATAACCATAATGGGCCTAGCCTCCTACGGACCCTTCTTGCTGATAACTCAGGCATCATGGAAGGAATGCGTCGGAATTGCCCTCTTGCCATTGATCCTGATCTCATTCTACCACCGGCAGGACATTAGGATGCGCTTTCTTTCGACGCTTTTAATACTGCTGATTCCTTTCGTTCATCACCTAGTCGCTTTGATCGCAATATTGTCAGTGTCTTTCATGACGGCATCGGAAGGCCTTCTGGCCGGGCGGGAGAAGAGATTCAGATCGTCGAACCTCCTCGATGTCATTGTAATCGTCCTCGCTGTCGACGAGACAGCGATGTATTACTCCCTGGTGAGGTTCGATCGGCTGGAGTATCTCACGCCGGAAAACGGATTATATCTGTTCCTCGGATTCGCGGTACTCGTAGGGCTCGGTGTCTACTACATCGCGGGCAGGTGTCTCTCAATCAATGGTTCGAAGGCAATGACCGGAATCGCGTCCTCTGGCCTGGTCATACTTGTAGGTCTCAATGTGCTATCTCCCATCGGTACTATCAGAGGAAGCGCATTATGGATTATTTCGATACCACTCATTGCATGCTTCCCTCTGATAATTGGAGGGATATTCGGTATTTCTACCTGGGCAAAAACAGCTGGAAGATCTAAGATCCTATTCTTCTCCTATTTGGCAGCTCCATTCACCCTGATAATGTACGCTCTCCTGAGGGCCGGAGATCTGCTCTCACTGGACATAATTACTAGGACCGTTGATTTTCTTGACATCGGCGTCTTTGCGGGGCTCGGCATATTCATAGCTCTCCTAACCAAAGACAAATTGAATTTAAGACGAATCTCGATTGTTATCATCGTCTCAGCGCTGATGATTGCCTCAATGCCTATGGCATTGAATTCAGAGAAATACCTTGGAACCAGGAACACGATATACGAGTTCGAAGTAGCGGGAATCGACTGGGCGGCAACGAATTTTTCGGACAAGAACATCCAGACGGACACCCATTATTCCTATGTCAGATATCTTTTCGACTACCCGGATAATCCAACACTTGTCAAGAGATTCCTGGGGGATGTCAGCTTTGAATCGGATGCACTAATGATAGCCAGCTATCGATGGGTCACGGTCGGTGTAAAGGATCTTCCCTATGGTTGGATAAAACTGAACGCGCAGGCATTTGACCAGAAGTTGAACCAATCAAATGTTCTATACATGGGAGGGCCTGCCGAAGTGGCAATTGTTATTTTTACTCCACCAGAATTGTAGATACCCCGTCGGCAAGTTACTTATCTGGCATTTGCAGATACGGCGTGTAATGGCTTGGCAAAATGGACAGGCGCTTCCGGACTATAGTATAATAATCGGCGATTCACGAAATATGGAGAGGATACCTAGTGAATCCATTCAATTGGTCGTCACGTCACCGCCATATCCGATGATTGAGATGTGGGATGAGCTATTTTCAGAATTGGATCCGAGAATCAAGCACTATCTAGCGAGTGCGAGACAATCTGATTATAACAAGGCATACGAATTGATGCATTCTCATCTAACAAGAACGCTTGAAGAGTGCAAAAGAGTCCTGAGCGACGGCGGCACCTGCTGCATCAATATTGGGGATGCCCTGAGGACCTGCGGAAAGCAGTTCAGATTGTTCCCAAACCACGCAAAAATCATCGAGAATCTTGAAAAGATAGGGATGTCCATCCTGCCCTACATACTATGGAAAAAGCCGACAAACAAGCCGAATGCATTTCTCGGCTCAGGATTTCTGCCGAGCAATGCCTACGTGACCCTGGATTGCGAGTACATCATAATCAGTAGAAAAGGCAGTCCCAGGAAGTTCCCTCCTAAAGATCCAAAGAGATACCGGTCCAAATTCACGAAGAAAGATAGAGATATCTGGTTTTCTCAAATATGGGGGGATATCCCAGGCGTCAACCAGAACAATGTTTTGAACGGAAAGAGGACAGGTGCTTTTCCTATCGAGATACCCAACAGATTGATCAGCATGTTCTCCATCGAGGATGATTTGATTCTCGATCCCTTCATGGGGACTGGAACTACGATGTTTGCTGCAATGCAGCAAAAACGAAGATTCGTTGGCTATGAGATCGATGAAAAAATGATATCTAGACAGGCTATGGAGCTTGTTCAAAGAAAAGGAGAGATCATCAGGGTTGAACCCTGATTTTTCATCCTTCGCCTTTACAAATGCTCGCAATCTGACATTGAGCGCAATCTTCGATACATGGTTCTATATGAATCGTGAGATTCGAAAAGGGCAGCTTTTCTTTGACCCTTATCTCGATTTTGTCGCATACGGCATGAGCAGTAATAACTTCAAGATGCTTAGGCACTACGAGATGAAAATCGACGAACCTGTCTCGGCCAGATCTCCTTGTCCTGAGACCATGATAGCTTGCCATCTCGCCAACGACTTCTTTGATGGTGGCAAGTATAATCCGTTCCTCCTCCTGAGTGAGGCTGTGATCAAGGAGCTCTATGGTTGAGCGTCTTGTCAGCATTAGAGCCGCATGTATGATGATAGCGGCAACGAAAAGAGCAGCCAATGGGTCGATCTCATTGATATTCGTCACGCGGACGACTATCAGACCAGCGAATACCCCAATTGATGTCCAGACATCTGTCTTTAAATGAAGCGCATCGGCCTCGAGAGCCAGGGAATTATGCTTCTTCGCTATCCTCATCAAGTATCTTGAGACGAAGAAATTCAGCAGTGCGCTGATTCCCATGACGAAAATGCCCGCCTCAATAATTTGGACCTCGGAATGTTCGATCAATTTCCAGATCGATTCATAAATGATAATCCCCGCCGCGACAAGGATCAATGTAGCTTCGATCGCTCCGGAGAGGCTCTCATATTTTCCATGACCGAATTTATGCGTATCATCTGCAGGTCTTGTAGACTTTCTTACTGAGTAATTTGCAATAAACGCAGCAAGAAGATCAGTACCCGAGTGGACCGCCTCGGATATCACACTTATTGACATCGTAAACAGACCGACCGTTAATTTCAATGCGACGAGAATTGAGTTCGAATAGATGGAAAATTTTGCTGCGAAAATCAATTCGCGCCGCATGTCTTCTGATGATGTCATTTCCTAACACCAGATTCTAACTCGGATAAAAGGATTGCTGAGGTCAACGCCTTTTTCTTGATCTTATTATGAAGAAAATTGCTGGGATTAAAAGAAGACCGAGAGAGAACATCATCTCGCCGAATTCTGGTATGGGCATTGTGCTGATAGAATTGATGTCGCTGACATCTCCTGAGGAATAAATGGTCTGCCATGCCCAGGCCGATACATCTAGCTTGTACACTTCGCCCTTGGCTCTGACTACCCAGAGATCGTCCTCGGAATCTATGTCGAGGTCCACACACGGAGATATGATGAAATCTGAACTGCCTCCGACACTGATGTGAGTTGAATTCCAGGAGTCTGCGCTGTCGTTCGAATATCTGATATCTCCGTCGCTTTCTAAAACATACAGGAGATCAACAGAACCGTTACGAATAGCCGCGATTGCGGTCACCGAGGAGTTGGCTTGGGTCTTTGCACCGGGCTGTGCCCAGTTTACACCTCCATTATTGCTTCTCAGTATCTTTACATCAACTGAACCCCTGACTGCATAAAGGACCGTGCTGCCCGGAGTTGCACCATTTGCCCAGTCTAAATCCACGATATCACTGGCAGTGGTTATATCTCCGCGATAGGCCCACGTACCACCGGATAATGAGGCATTATAGGTCATACCGTCTGAGGTGATTGCGTATAATTGAGAAACACCGTCTGTCGTCAATCCAACAATTCCTGTGTACGAGGCGTCAATGAACCTCGTCCAACTGTTTGCAGCATCGGTCGATCTGTATACTGTGCCATTTGAAAATATCGCATATAGATTGCTGTAGGAGTCTGATGCAAGGTCAATCAATGAATTGGTGCCCGTGAGCACATCTGCCTTGGGCACCCATGACGTGCCATCCAAGGATCCCCAGACATTTCCCACCAGATTTATCTTGAATGGATCTATGAAAGGTCCCGCGCTGAGATATGTGTCATTATATCCAATCCAATCTGTAGTAACGATCGCTATCATCGAGCCATTAAGATCATTGATCTGGGATTTTGAGAAACCGATTTCTATCCTGTGATCATCAATTGCCGCCTCCACAGATGCTGAATACATCTCGCTCCACTCATTGTCCCATTCCAACAGCATTTGTTCTGTTATCATGCCGTTCCTTCCCCGTACCTCGAGGAGATAATCCGGCATGAGATTCCCAGTTATTGCGGACAATGGTGCTCCGATAAATTGGTCAGGATCGACATCGATATAGATTTGAAGCACATCTTCGCCGCTGACCTTCTCAAGAAATTGCGCTGGCTCGCTAGGCAATTCGCCAGGCATAATCTCCGCTTTATTTTCCGGGATAAGCGAGCCTTTAAAAATGTCTCCGACGACCTCCGCGTAGAAGTATGCATCATTATCTGAAGAGGAATGAGCGGTCCTCAGAATGTCAATGTTCTTCTTTGAGAGCGGAATCGGGTCGTTGAAGTCGTTGTTGAAATCGGTCCAATCGGCAAAACATCCGTCAATCGTTATCCCTGTTGGAATGCTTTCAATGTACCCAATAGCCGGTTTCCCAAGCACCATTACCGAAGGATATTCGGTGTCAAAGCTGTCTGGGACAACATGAACAGTCACTCTTTCTTGTAATGTAATGGATGAGCAATTGACTTTCAACTGAAGGGTGCGGCCTGTCTCCATTTCATTCTCATTTTGCCATATGATGGAACCAATATCGTCAACATATTCGGCGCCGAGCACTTCGGGGTTAATTGAATCTAGAGAAAGTTCTGAGCCATATGCTCTGAGAGTGAGTTCAAGCACTGGTTGATTGTCCGATTGCTGGATGATCCCTGAGGAAGGTATCAAGGATTTTTGTTGGACAATTAGGACTCCGGGTTCAAGGCAGAAATACGGTGTAGCGCTCGGCTCGGATATCCCATCGAAAGACACCGAGACGAATCTCCCATCATCCTGAGAGAAGTATGAAGGTACTGGGAATCTCGTCTCTATTTGGCTAATTAATGTCGCGGTCGGGACAGATTCGGTCTGAACCCATGCGCTCCAATTGTAGTACTCATCTGTGGAATAATAGAAAATTGTCGATGATATTTTCTTACCCCCGCTCCCGGAGATCTTTACCATCATGTCTGCACCAAAATCCTCAGAAAGCATGAAACCGGAAAATGGGTCTCCGTCTAAATCCATTATCAGGGCATATGATGTGACATGAGCAGAAGTCTTGTAGAGCTCTCCTGCGATTTTGAAATACCAATAGATGTGCCCCTGGTAATATTGCACCGAGCTCTCTAAAAAGTCGATATCGTGGTTATCGGAGAGGAATAATGATTCGTATTTGACTGAATCATTCCAATCTGACAAA
>JAOUEZ010000099.1 GCA_029858465.1 Thermoplasmata archaeon
TCCGGGGTTTCCCGGCTCATCGAGCGCTGCCATTCTCTGCATGGAATACAGCACGTCAGCGGTGGTCAGATCCGTCCCGTCGTGGAACTTTATACCCTTCCTCAAAGTGAAGTTGTACATCGTCCCATCGGGCGAGATTCGGCCGTTAGCAATGGTAGGCACTTCTGTAGCCAATAGGGGAACCAGATCGGTAGCGCTATCGCCATTGTACCAAACCAGGGTCTCGTATACATTCTGCAGTACCTCGTTCCCACCTGCTTCATAGTCAATAGCAGGATCAAGGGAATCTGGTTCGGCGATGTTCGTATACACAAATGTATTCGCATCATTTATCGGCGTCCATGAAATTCCAGCACTTACTGGTGAATTTTCATTGGCATTATCAACGTTGTCTGCTCCATTTGGGGCCAATGTGCTCCCCATCAAGAGGTGAATATGCATCATTGCCGATACAATTAAAATTAACACTATCAGTGCTGCTGTGCAATATTTGCGTGCACTCATCCAATTCCCCTCAGTATTTAATCCGAATGTTATGACACATAATAAATCTTATTAAAACCTTGATTCAACATCTAGCAATGACTTCTGATTGGCATAGAGATGATTCTTTTCAAGACATGCCTACCTGCCGTCAGTAAGAATTATGGTTTTATGAGTATACTACCTTGATAACTGTAATATGGGAGATCGAGAATGCCAGGAAATAGTCATCAAATTGCAACGGGGTAATCTTCGTTGGACGCCATTGTCGCAGAGAACCTGCTAAAGAAATACGATGATCTTGTCGCAGTGAATAATGTCAGCTTCCGCATCCATGAGAGCGAATGTTTCGGATTCCTCGGTCCAAACGGCGCGGGAAAAACGACCACGATGAAGATGATTCAATGCGTGTCTCCGAAGACGTCGGGCACCCTCGAAGTGCTTGGCTTGGATGTATCTAGCAAAGCCCGGGAAATCAAGAGGAACCTCGGGGTCGCTCCACAGGAGGTCAATCTCGATCCTGATCTATCCGTCTTTGAAAATCTCGTCGCATATGCAAGATTCTTCGATATCTCAAAAAAAGAGGCGGCTGAGAGAGCGGAACAATCGATAGAATTCTTTCAATTGCAGTCCAAGAAAGACACTCTCATAGACCAGCTCTCAGGCGGTATGAAGCGACGTTTGTTGCTCGCTCGGTCCATGATCAATAGACCGAAAATATTGATTCTCGATGAGCCCACGGTCGGTCTCGATCCTCAGGCGAGACACCTTATTTGGGAGCAACTTTCTAAGCTGAAAACCCAGGGTATAACGATAATTCTCACGACTCACTATATGGAAGAGGCCTCTGAGCTCTGCGACAGGATAGTAATAATGGACAATGGGATGATACTGGACGAGGGAAGACCCTCCGAACTAATTGAGAAACATCTCGGGGGGAATATCATCGAAACTCGGGACTCCGACGCGGTTCAGAAATGCTTAAAAAAATTCTCTAACGATACGAAATTTGAAGTTGCTGGCGATAATGTATTAATTTCCACAAGCAGACCGCAAGAAATTATGAGCACACTCATGACCGATTGCGGGATAGTTTCCACCTCGGTAAGACCCGCGACCCTCGAAGATGTGTTTCTCAAATTGACGGGGAGGATGCTCAAGGAATGAGCAAGGTCAGCCTTTTCTCTCTGCCAAAAATAAGCATGAAGACCTGGAAGGTTTGGCGCAGGGATGCGCGTGTCTTCATGAAGACATACAAAGTGAACTTCGTCCCGCCCGCCTTGGAGCCGATCTTGTACCTGCTAGCCCTCGGTTTCGGGCTGGGACTATTCGTATCACAGATTGACGGCGTATCCTATCCAGTCTTTATCGCGCCCGCGCTCCTCGCAATCTCAATGATGAACGCGGCATTCTTCGAATGCACCTATTCTTCGTTTGTCAGAATGTACTATCAGAAGACTTTCGATGCGATCATAGCAACCCCTTTGAACCTCGACGAAGTGATATTCGGTGAGCTTCTCTGGGGAGCGACGAAGAGCACGATTTACGGTTCGATTGTGCTGGTCGTCATCACAGCTTTTGGATTGGCCAGCTACCCAGCATCTCTATTGATAATTCCATTCTCATTCCTTGTTGGAATGCTATTCTCGTCAATCGCAATGTGCTTCACCGCGTTGTCCCCTAGGATTGACTCCTTGAACTATCCGATATCTCTCTTCATAACACCGATGTTCCTCGTCAGCGGAACCTTTTTCCCCATATCTGCATTGCCAACTATAATCCAGCAATTTACATACATCGGCCTTCCGCTCGTCCATGTTGTAGATATTACCCGCGCATTGACCTATGGCAGTTTCGATTTCGATCTCTTACTAAATCTTCTCTGGATAGTCGTCGTGACGGTGATCATTACAATCATTTCGATCAACCTTATGAAGCGCAGGTTAATTGTATGATTTCTTCCCTATAGGCACTCTGGATTGTATTGTGTTTTATCACATATATGCCACGATTTCCCAAAGATACTTATTGCTAAATCAATCTGACATCCTACATGCAAGTCGCTGGCAAGGAGGTCAAATTACTGGTTTCAAGAGGAATCATTGTAGTCATTCTTGCAACATTGCTGTCATTGAGCATTATATTACTTGAACCGAATTTTCCGCCCGACTCACAGAGGATTCCTTGGCCAAATTATCAAAATGATTTGCTGAGAGAATTTAGCTTTGGATCCATTGAGACCTTCTCTGATATATCGACAGGCGCCCACGGCAATTATTCTTACAGGAACCTCGAATTGTTTGCCTGCCAGCATGCCGAAGCAGTGGTGCTCGACGGTTCTCTTTGGATTATGATGAACAACAATAACTCTGAGTCAGAAATTGCACGTTACAAAGTAGATAACTCACTAGAAAAATTCGAATGGAACTTATCATTCGAAGCATATGTTCCAAAAGAGAATAGCGCGTTATCCTTGGCTTCGCAACCTGTCGGCGAGTTTACTCTTTTAGCTTATCTGAAAGATGAATATGGCATGAAAATGGCTGGAGTTGCACTATCAATTGGCTATCCATCGGGTGAATATTTGGCCTTTTTTAATCCATCAAATGGCGGTTGGACAAACGTCAGCAATGATGTACTTCCCGCATTCCCTAACAATTTTGAAAGAACCGGATTTCTGCCGGACAGGTACATAATTTCCTTCGAACAGCGACCTGATGGGCAATTGCGAGCTATGATTTATCATACAGCAGCCGGATTGATCTCAGAAATCAAGATTCCGATCATCAACATCTCTTCTAATCCAAAGTTATCCTTCTGTGTGAAAAGCCATACTGATAGAAGCCAAGCGGGAGGCTGGTTCCTGGATAATATACTCTTCCGTACTGCTGAGTCAAGATATACTGCAATAGGCCCATCTTACGAATTCATATCGGAGGGTGAGAGTGTTTGGATTGAAATCAAAGACCTTTCTGGTAACAGCATACCTTATGCCCAAGTCCTGATCGATAATCAGAAAGCCGTCTATGATTCGACGAATCAGAAATACAGTTCCAGACTCGAGGGAATCATCGGATGGGATGAAAAAATATCTTGCGAAGTGAGAATCGGCAATCTTCCGATAAATGAGACTTTGAGAGCGACTCGCGAAAATGATTTGGATAGTGCTGCAATCGAACGTTGGTGGAACGGTTGGGACTGGGTGACGATTTTTGGACGGGATGATTGTGACTCGCCGGATGATGCAATTAAAGCATACCAAGGCTACGAGCATCCAATGACGGCCTATATGATTGGAGGCAAAGGCAAATCAGAGATGATTCTATCGACTCAGTCGGAAATGGCGCTACATCATCCTCATTACACCTCTGAGCTCTCCTATTATTTCTGGGAGAATTCTCTGCAGGTAGCCTTCGCAGGGCAGGCTTCAATGGAAAATATGTATTCATATGCAAGCAAATGGGACAATCCTGATTATGTCGGAGATGGGGACACATACATATCTATGGCTGTACCTGGCAATTCGGCAAGCTATCAATATCTATATGCCACCTATCTGAACGGTATTAGAATAAACGGTATATGTTCAAACCCGTTGGGATCTTCAGCTGGGAATGCATCGCTAATCGGAAGTTGGTGGCCAACACTGACAAATGACGGATCAGAAACGATCAGTTCGCCAAAGAAACCTATCGATCTAATGGATTCGTTCAGGCTCCTGGCTCCTCCAGAATCTAATCCTTCTTGGACAGATGTTCATAGAATTGCTGAGGCTGGAGGGGCGCTAAGACTGTACACTCATGAAGAACGGGTAGGAAATCAGACTCTTCTGCAATGGATGGACGATGTCAAAACAAATTTCTCATTTGAAAATTGGAAGGCAACGGACGGAGAGATAGTGAGTTACATCTACGGTAGCTGGACGACCGATATTGATCATAATATCACGGCTTCTAATCAGAACCGGCTGGCGTTCGATGTCTCTCGCCAAGATCCCAGGTCAGAAGGATATTGGCTCGTGCCTGTCACGATATCGGTTGATGTGGCCGGAAAAGCGATAGAAAATATCGCGGTAATGGACGGGACAGGATCGTACAAAGCTTCAGACGGATCTCTTAGAAATCTCAGCTGTGCAAGGATCATGGATATCGGCTTCGACCTGCGCGACAATATTCTTTATGTTTCCCATTTCTGGAACGAATCATCCAAATTGATCATCGATTTCATGGACACAGATAGTAGTTCAGAAACCGTATTCATCGTGAATGTCGAAAAAGTTCCCCCAGAATATGAGTTAGTCAATGTCGATTTGCCTTTTCCAAATCATTCACTATTGTATAGGCAATTGATTTCATCTGTGATCGACCCGGATCCATAGGCCAGGTAATTGTAAGGGTATCTTCCAATTCGCCCTTAAAATGACATAATTGACAGACAAGAGTTCCATGGAAAAGAATATACAATAATAAGGCGATTTTTACATGCTGGTGGATAGAATGGAAGGTGAAATCCCAAAAGAGGACGAGATATACATCAAGAATGTCTTCCTGATGACTCGATGGATTCAGGATAAGAGAGAATTCACCGACGAGGAGGTCAGAGAGATGAATAAGACTATGTCGAAGCTCACGGAAGCCCTTCTCAAAATCAACTATAATCAGCTTATTGCTGTCCTGTCCAAATATCGCGATCATCCTATCTACGGTCGATCTATTGAAAATGTAGCCCTATCTCCCTACGGTCGCGAATGGATAAGAAAGACTCTCGATAAAGTAAAAAGGATCGGGATCAATTAGATTCAGCCGTACATGCTGTCAA
>JAOUEZ010000100.1 GCA_029858465.1 Thermoplasmata archaeon
CCTCAGGACATCCTTGCATCCGGTCGTGGTCACAATGAAATCAGCATTTTTCACTGCTTCGATCATCGGAGCAACATCGAACCCGTCCAGTCTGGCTTCAACCGCCCTGACAGGATCGACCTCCGTCACGGTAACCCTGGCGCCCATTCCCCGAGCGCGCATGGCCACCCCGCGGCCGCACCATCCGTATCCGGCGACGACGAAACTTCTGCCGGCTATGAGCAGGTTCGTCGAAGTCATGATGCCATCAAAGGTCGACTGCCCCGTTCCATATCTGTTGTCAAAGAGATGCTTCATCATTGCATCGTTGACGGAAATCACCGGGAATTTCAGTGCTTTCTCCTCGGCCATGGCTCGAAGCCGGATTATTCCAGTCGTCGTTTCCTCGTTCCCGCCCTTCACATTAGGAAGTTTCTCCTTCCTCTTTGTGTGCAGGAGAAATATGAGGTCCGCGCCATCGTCGATCACATAGTCAGGACCGATGTCGATGACCTTGTTGAGGCTTCTATAGTATTCCTGGCCGGTCTGCCCTTTTTTCGCATACACTTCCATGTCATGTCGTTCGCCCAATGCGGCGGCAACACAGTCATCAGTGGACAGCGGGTTGCAGCTGGTCAATGATATCTCTGCACCTGCCTCCTTCAAGGTCAAGGCGAGGACGCCCGTCTTGGCCTCGGTATGCAGAGCCATGCCGATCTTGACGCCTCTCAGGGCCCCTGATTTCTTCAGACGGTCACGCACCTCTGCAAGGACCGGCATCCGCTCCTTTGCCCAGCGCAGTCTTGCCTCTCCCCTTTCGATAAGCTGTGAATCGTAGCGCTTCATCGCAGAGGAGATTGCGTAACATCTGAAAAAGGATTGCATCGAGCAGGCTGATGTGCAGTCATTCGGATAGCTTTTCAAACCTTGCGGCGATGCTGCCATAGACTGCCCTGAGGTTGAGCACATTATCGTAGGATTTCAGCATCTCTTTCGCCTCGTCTGGTTTCCCAACAAATTCCTTCGAGAATCCAATGATGTTCGGAATGGCCCTCGTCAGTTCATCGACGATTGATATTGAAGCTGCAAGCGAGGTTCTCGAAAGGGGATTCAGATCGATGGAAATCACAACCTTTCCCATCTTAGACAGCGCCTCGGTCCTGTCCCCGTCCTCCAGCGGAATCAGGACAGCATCTGCCGAGAATATGCCCTCACTGTGGCATTTCCCTCTGTCGTGATGGACGCCTTCAAGAGATTTATCAGGGTTCTCCGACAATACTTCCTTTGCTCCATTTCCTAGTAGGACTTGCTTGATCTTCGATGCGCGTTCTTCGTTCCAATGAAAGAGATTCACTTCTATTGTGGCGTGGATGATATCGGAAAGGTTCACTACATCCTCTGGACAGAGCGCCGCGACATTGCCATTGACAGATATCACGGACCTATTGGCGATCGATAAGGCCGCCGCGGCGACCCTCTCGGAAATCAGCGATACGGGCAGAGTGGTCTCACCAAGGAGATAATCGAACATCTCCCCCCGCCCATGGGCTATGAGCCCCTCGGAGACCACAATACCCTGCTTATATCCGTCGACAAGGCGCTTTCTCCGCATAAGTGATTCATATCGAGGATGCGTCACATCAATCGCTGAGTTATCTTCCGTTTCCATGCGAACAAATGTAGAAATCGAATACATGGTAAATAATCGTATTTGCCGTTTCGAGCGACCTTGAATAAAAACATTTGCGAATTGTTTTTATACCACTTCTGATATCAACAAACACCCAAAACATTTAAATACAATTTGGTGAGAGTGTGAGGCTCCTTGGCCGTGTGCAACAGGTTTCCCATGATGGGAATCTTGTTGTAAAGGCGAGCTTTGCACCGGAAACCGACGGAATGGTTGTCGACAGTAGGAAACAGCGAATTGGGAGGATTGCTAAGGTTTTCGGTCCGACGCGCACACCGTATGTCACGATCAAGCCAGAGTCAGGACTTAGAGCGCTTGCGATGATAGGACAAGAACTCTACGTCCCTCCGGAGGGAGATGATGGCAAAGACAAAAGAAGAGATGGAAGAGATAGAAAGATGTCCAGAGTGCAACAGTTCTCACCTGGTAAGAGATCCAGAGCGCGGTGAGCTTGTCTGCGAGGACTGCGGATTAGTCCTCGATGACAAACTGATTGATCAGGGGCCCGAGTGGAGGGCTTTCGATGTTGAGCAGGGCGAGAAGAGAGCCCGCACCGGCGCGCCAATGACTTACACGATACATGACAAGGGTCTCTCGACTGAAATCTCCTGGAAAAATAAGGATTCGTATGGAAAGAGTATACCTACCAGAAACAGGGCGCAACTCTACAGGCTCAGGAAGTGGCAGAGAAGGATCAGGGTATCCAATGCGACTGAGAGGAACCTCGCATTCGCTCTCAGCGAGCTTGACAGGATGGCTTCCGCAATGGGCCTTCCGAGGAATGTCCGCGAGACGGCGGCAATGATCTACAGGAAGGCGGTCAACAAGAACCTAATCAGGGGCAGGAGCATCGAGGGAGTCGTCGCGGCGTCTTTGTATGCTGCCTGCAGAGAATGCGATGTCCCGAGGACCCTTGATGAAGTGGCCAACGCGAGCCGTGTCGGTAGGAAAGAGATTGGAAGAACCTACAGATTCATGACGCGGGAGCTCAAACTGAAACTTATGCCTACTAGACCGCAGGACTATGTTTCGAGGTTCTGCAGCGAGCTGAAGCTCAGCGGGGAGGTCCAATCAAAGGCTACCGATATTCTCAAAGATGCTGCGAAGAAGGAACTGACAAGCGGGCGTGGACCCACAGGGGTTGCGGCGGCTGCGATCTATATCTCATCCATACTTTGCAATGAGAGAAGGACTCAGCGAGAGGTAGCGGATGTTGCCGGGGTCACAGAGGTCACCATAAGAAACAGGTACAAGGAACTCACAGAGAAACTCGGCATCGAGGTTCAGCTCTGATTACGGTATTGCAGGCACATGCCCGCAATATCTTTTTCATAATTTCCCTTACGAATTGCGTAATCTATCAAATAAAATTATTATACGATTTAATAACTGGCTTAAAAAAAGGCAGTATATTAACTTAATTCCGGATTCCCGCGACATTTGCATGCATAAAATCAAAAGACTTTTATGGACAGGATGAGGGATAACGCATTGGAATCGCGATTATAACTCCCCCTCAATCTCTCCGATGAAAAGGTTATTCCCCTTCCCGTGAGAGATGCGCGATATCCTGTGCGGGCGACTTTTCTCCCGCACACAAATTCTTATTTTTTCAAGCTCAGGGTCTGCATCTGGACAATTTGATATAATCGACTTCCCTTTCGCCGACCTTGCAGAAGAGGATCTCCTTTCTGACGCCATGGGCCAATCTGATGGCGCGTGATACCTCGGGCCATATTGCACTGTATCCTGCAGGGACCGCATGCACGAGGAATCGGGCGTGCATCTTGTCCGGGTCTCCCTCGTATGCCCTGAAATGGGAGCCGTACTTGAATCCTGTCTTCACGATGAGTCCTTTAGTCCTCAGGTCCTCGTATGCCCTCAGGCGCAGATCGAAATCTCTCTGCACCTTCCGTGCGTATTTCTTCAATTGCTCGAGGGACATTGATCTGCCGGATCTGGCATTCTTCAGGACAAGCTTCCCCCTACCCATGAGATATGTGGATTCTATCAGGGAAAGCTGCAGCTTGTCTCCAAGAGGCTTGCCATAGAAATGATCGTTGTGAATTTTCTTCACAATTTCGGAATCGAATATCATCACCCTGTCGCCAGTGAACAGCCCCTCAGCAGTCCATGAGACCGTGCTCCTGTGCTTTCCCGAGGGGGTCGTCGTCCTGACCTCATAATAGGTGACGTCTCCCTCCTCGTCGACAATGGCAAGGAGAATGTCTTTCCTGAGACCTCTGCTTGTGTTGAGGTTCTGGAGGATCTCCTCAAGCTTGAACAGAGATCTCTCTGAGAGGGCGAAGACCCACCATCGGCTCGTCGATTTTGAGGGCGTCCCTCCTCTCGGGAATACCCTGAAATCGGCTATTCCTCCGTTTCCTTTGACGATATATCCTCTGCTTCGCAGATCCCGGTAGACCAGATATCTTATCTCAAATCCAGGGAGCGCCCTGTTGCCCAGCCTCATCAGTTTCATGAAGTCTATGGCCTTGGAGGCGTCGAATATCTCCAGCCTGTTGGTCTCCAGAAGGTACAGAGCCTCTGTCATGTCGAGCTTGAGAGTGCCTCCGCTCTGGGGGGTTCCGTACCAGCCCCTGTTATATATCTGACTGGCCTCCGATTTGTCGTCGACAATGACATCGGAACCAGCAACTCTCCCAGGCATCGACCCATTAAGCCCATATGCGAGTCATATACTTTCGGTAACTGAGCAGGAATTCGACATTTTTTTAGAGGCATTATAAAATGCGAAATTCTTCAACAGCCAGTACTAGAAATCTTCGTCTGATGAGGCAGGCTAATTAGCCTATGGCTCGAAGAACGATTATTTGAAAGTCATGGATATGAAGTATTTTGCTGTTAATTAGGTTAAAGAAGAAAATTTGTATTCGTCTACTCACTATTTATTTCTTCCTGGGAATATTTCTTGATAAATTCAAGTCCTTTCTTCACATATTCTATTCCTTCAGGGGAGAGTATTATTTCGATGTCGTCTTTGATTAACGAATTTTCTTTATGTCGATTGAGAATATCGATTGCCTCTTCAAATGTGAAATTGATCAAAGCTTGATAGAGATCTGGAAAAATTGCTTTAATTACTTTGACACCAGTTTCTGTAGGCTCCTTTCCTTCTTTGATTTTTTCAGCTCCAAGATGTACATGTCGAATTAATATCATCTCATTGTGAAGGATCTCGACCATGGTCAAACTCCTTAGGTTCTGGGTTCAATATGAAATGCAACTCTATTGATCGATTTATCATTAAAAGAATTCAAATGGAATAGAAGTTCTCTAGCAAAAAATGGGGGAGGGGAGGAAGCGGAGCATGACAAATCTTCTTGATGATTCAAGGAAATACGATGCTCAATAAAGAATCCATTTCCCTTCGTTACAACTTCCCCCCTTCTATTCGTATCATCTGTAGTGCATTTGGGATACAAAGACTTTTCTTAATCTTATGAATGAGAAATTATTAAAAAAATTACTTACTGGTGTAAAGGGATTGAACTATCACTTTTGATACTAATTATAAATCGCCGAAGAGATAATTTCATTTTAATTCGAAAACCTGAGAGAGTATGTCAATAGTATCTTCTTGCATTT
>JAOUEZ010000101.1 GCA_029858465.1 Thermoplasmata archaeon
CAAGGCCCGTGCTCCCGAGGCTGTTTGGGTCGACCGCGTATCCATGGTTCTGGGTCGTTATCCAGATCTTTCCGTCCGTCCCGACAGGCTGGTTCGCGCCCCTATGCCCGAATTTAAGCTTGAATGTCTTCGCTCCGAACGATAGTCCCACCAGCTGATGCCCCAGGCAAATTCCCATGACTGGCATTTCCTGAGATAGTTCCCGAATCGTCTTGACGGTCGTCGACATCATCTCAGGATGCGAAGGGTCTCCTGGTCCGTTGCTGATGAAAAGCGCGTCCGGTTTCAGCTTCCTGATCTCATCCGAAGAAGTATTGAATGGCACTCTCGTCACCGTGAACCGCTTGACAAGGTCGTGGAGTATGTTGAGTTTCAAACCTGTATCAATGAGAACGACATGTCTCTTCGAGCCCCCCTCGTGTCTCTCAACGCTCTTGCACGAGACCTCGGCAACAAGGTTGTCTGCGGACGGGAAGTCCATCTTCTTTAGCTTCTCGATCAGCTCGTCGTGCTTTGGCGATTGGGTCAGGGCAGCCCTCATCGTGCCGTGCTCCCTGATTTTCGTTATCAAAGCCCTCGTGTCCAATCCGTAGATTCCGGGGACCCCGTTTCTTTTCAGATACTGGTCTATCGTCTCATTCTGTGCCCTATGGCTCGGGAGCTCGCATATCTCCCTGACAACGAACGCCCGGACATGCACACCGTCGGATTGGTTGTCCGAGGGATTGATCCCGTAGTTCCCAATCATTGGGTACGACATGGTCAATATCTGCCCGCGATAGCTCGGGTCCGTGAGAGATTCCTGATAGCCAGTCATCCCTGTGTTGAATACTATCTCTCCGAAAACAGATTTTTTCGCGCCGAAAGAATGCCCCTTGAAGACCGCCCCGTCCTCAAGAACCAGGAAGCATTCCATTCAAATGACCTTGCAGGAATAAAGGGAGGGGCTTAAGAACATTTTGTTTTGTCAGAAACAGCAATCTCTCATCGAGTTCGAAAGCGAACAAACACAAATCTCTTAATCAATTTCCAGACATGTAGGTCAAAGATGAGCAGATGATACCGAGGCATTGCGGCGATGTTGGGATTGCAGAAGTCGATTTCCCGCTTGAGGAAAAGAGGCTGATAGATCATTTCCTCCACAGGAAATCCTATACCAGGACTAAATTCTATGCGGTGACAAATAAGAAAGACTGGGCGGTCGTCCAGATATTCAAGAAGCAGACGAAGAACCTTTTCCAGAAAGTTGAAGAGGTCAAGGTACTGTCTCTGCCGGACAGGACGAGGTTCATAATAGAGTCGAATTTGGACGTGCTGCAAATAGGGCATTTATTGGCTGTGCAGGCCGAGCATCCTAAGGACTTGATAATCGTCCAAGGAAGATTCGATCATGTCTCATTCATAGATGTGAGACTGCCGGCGAAGATCAGGGTAGTCGATGTAGTTCCTCCGAATCCATCAAAGCTCCAATCTATTATCAAAGATTTTCTGGGCACTAGCTCAAATATCATAAAAATCGATTTGCAGCTCATAAACATTGAGCGCCTCGCCGAGGAGATTGTGGGTGACAAATTGATCCTCCCATGTGGTTCGGCCTATGACGATCTCGTAAAGACGACAAAGAAGGAGTTGTTATTCCTGGACAGAGCACCGGATCTTTCAAAAAAAGATATCATGTCGGCTGAGGTGATCGGCTGCTCGCTTTCCAAAAGAATATTCGAGGAATTGTACGGGAGTGCTCCAAACCTGCATAATATGTGTCCAAAAGAATCTGAATTTGTTACAAATAATGAAATCCCCACGATTTCGCGCTGCTGCAAGGTCAAGAACGGCGTTGAGATTGATGGCAACTGGGTATCGGTTCCTTGGGGAGCGGATCTCTGCGAAGTCGGAGAGGCAATCCGCATAGTTCTGAGCATGAACCAAGGAGAATATTAAATTTCTATATCTTTTTCGAATCTCTGGACAGGACATTCTCCTAGGCATTCTCTGCAATGAATGCATTTTTTCGGATCTATTAAAATCTGATAGTCAAGACTAATCGCATCACTCTTGCATCTCCCTATGCAAATTCCACATCCCACGCAGAACATCGCGCGGGCAACCAATTGCTCCAGAGCATCAACAATATTATCGATTGATTTTTCGTCCTTTTCCTTTATTGAAACGCCTCCCTCCCCAAAGACGACGACTCCGTCAGTCTTCGCAATATTCTCCTCATTGAGTAATTCGACTGGCCCTAAAACATTCAGCAGATTTGCTACTCTTTCAATGTCGAGCCTTCTTGAGAAGACACCCTCTGTGCTCATCTCCCCATCGGTGCACGGCCGATAGCCCTTCGCGATCCTCAATCGCAAGGAAACATTGTCGGCTTCTGAGACTTCCATCTCTGTCAAATCAACATTCAGATCCCTGAGCCTATTTCTCATCGCGGGCGGCAATCTTTTCCATCGCCAAAGCGCAAGAGAGCCCCATTCTTCCGGAAGTTCTCTCGATTCGCGGTATTTCTCCAGATATTCTTCCCAGCGCGAGTATTTCAGAAAACCATTCTTCACAATGTCTAACTCAGCAATGTCCGATGAGGGGCATAGATAGCAGCCGATCCGATCAAGGCCTCTCTCGTACCACGGATTAAATTGCAAATTTCTTGAGAATATGAATAGCCAAACGAGCAAAGCCGGCCATTTCTGGATCGGGGACGCGCCTATCTGCCCAGGAACCCACGGGTTTATCCAAACGGAGCCCTTCCGCATCCTCTGCTCCGATTCATAGCTCCGTTGGCCTATAAGCGAAATGACACCGTCCGGATAATTCTTGGATATCAATCTCGTCGTCGGCCCGAGCTTGCATATCTTGCAGCACCATCTGAAGTCCTTTCCGGGCGGGCCGAAATAATCGAGATTATCCCAGAAAGCCTCTCCCGCATCCTCCCATAGTAGCCTTAGCCCTGTTTCCTCTGCGACTCTCTGTATCTCGCTTACAGTCTCTTCGAGCTCCAAACCTGTATTAGCAAATAGTATGTCCGGACGAACACCAGCTTCCAATGCAAGATGAAGCGTGACGAGGCTGTCCTTGCCGCCGCTGAATGATACGGCTATTGGTTTCCTGTATTTCCTCTCGAGATCAATGATGAAATTCTTCGCGATCTGAACCTTCTTCTCGATATGATCCGAATTGACTCTTACAACCATATCCCAGTCATTCTTCTTTTTCTGTCGACCATCCCTTTCTTCAGCTACCCATCTGATTTTTACCGCGACTCCTTTTCCTCTCTCCATCATCTCTGTGCCCGATTTTTTCGCAATCCCGGTGGCTACAACTGTTCCTCCTTCATCGGTCACTGCGACTTCTGAGCCTGCTTCCAATTCGGAGCTCGCCTCGAGAACGCCTGGCCCCATTAGATTCGAGCTTTTCCTGATAGATGGCAGCGCCCCATCGTCTGCTTTGACCAACGATTTCCTCATCTTTTCCTGCATCCGAGCTGCCGCTGGAGGTCTGATTATAATCTTCTCCCCGAACGGCGGGTCAAAGATTATCGAGCCGAGAACCTGTCCGTCAAAGATAATCTCCTCCATCTTGTCCAGGCTTGGGCATCTGTTGAGAAGAACAATGTGCCCGTCAGGCAACAGTAGATTTCCGCATCCTTGACCGAATTGAGAATCGGCAATCTTTCTGATGTGCTTGATATCATGCGCAAAGGCCGGCCTGCAATCTCCAGGCGGTGTGATAGGAATTTCTTTCGTATGAGAGCCGCATGATGGGCAATTCTTCAGCTCAAGTATAGGCAAGTTGCAGGAATCGCACCATCTCAATACATTGCTGCCGAGTCTTACAATGCTCACGCCAAGAGCTTAAGCTGGGTGTATATAAATTGATTTGTACTTTTTAATAATCGCATGAGTTCTTCAGCTGGTTAAGAGTTATTTCATAATGATTTTTTAAATATTTTGTCGAAAACAGAATACAAGCAATAATAATGGCAATCGGTATTTGCCTGAGCAGATGCACGAAAATATTCATGCACCGGTCATTTCCATCCGCCTCGGTAACAAGGAGGACCGGAAATCAATCTTGGACATCTGCAGGCTATCCTTTCGCAGAGTGTACACTTTCATAGCGGCTCAAAATCTGAAATCCAACCCTCATACCATCATCGCAGAGGTCGACGGCAAGGTCGCGGGATTCCTGGTTTCGAAGACGATCCTTCTGAAAAATCAGAAATTGGGGTACATATTCTGGTTGGCTACTCATCCGGATTATCGGCGACATGGGATCGCACTGAGATTGATGAGTTCGATCATCGATGAGTTCAGAACAGACGGGATCAGGAACGTATTCATCGCTGTCGAGCGAGGCAATAAGATCGGCGAGGATCTTTTCTCAAAATGCGGTTTCTACCGTATGTCCAGAAAAGATTTCCGAAAGAGGTTTGGGATTTGGAGCGCATGGATTCTCTACTCAAGGTTCTTGCTCGCGCCGCATGAGATGATATTCTACAATTATCTGAAATGAGAAAGACTTAGCACTGTCCCGATGAAAATCGAGAGAGTGCTTCCGCAATCTCAATGGAGTTTCTGATGCAGCTTGACGACTGCTTCGACTGCTTCTTTCGCTTTGTCGATCCTGTCTTGCGCCTGCAACCTGCTCATGCCGGGGCCGCTGATGCCAAGTCCGACAGGCTTGTCGTATTCGACCGATAGGTCTGTCAGCTTCCTGCTTGTCTGGTTCATGATGACGGTGTCGTGCTCCGTCTCTCCCTCGATGACAGCCCCTATGACCACGACCGCATCGATGTCCTTCTCCTTGAGGAGTTTCTTGACGGCGAGCGGCATGTCATACACTCCGGGCACGGTTATCTCCTTTGATATCTGCGCCCCGAGGAATTTCGCGTGCTCTCTCGCCCTCTCGAGCATCATCAGAGTGATGTCGTAGTTGTATTCGCTTGCGACGACGCCGATTTTTATGTTCTTTACCATTCTATCTTCCTCCTTTGACTGGTCCGGCATCCTTGAAGCCCTGCCTCTGGCCAGTGCCGGCCTTTCTGGTCAGGTCATCGGGCTTGAAAAGGAGTTTGTATGCGTTGATTGCATGCTCTCTCGTCCTTCTCTCAGCGAGCCATACGAGTTCCTTGTCATCTTTCGCCTCGTCCTCGTGTAC
>JAOUEZ010000102.1 GCA_029858465.1 Thermoplasmata archaeon
ATTTCCCCGCCGAGAGCCGTCTTTCCTTCGAGCGACGCTTTTCCCCCTTCTCCCTTGGGGAAGAATCCTATATCCTCGATAGCCATGATCTCGGAGATAGTGAAATTGTCATGGAGCTCTGCAACATCGATGTTCTGCGGCTTGAGATTCGTTCTCTCAAAAGCCTTCTTTGCAGCGACCTTCGTCGCCATCATCTCTGTGATGCTCTTCCTCTGGTTCAGAGCGAGTGAATCGCTCGCCTGTGCGCTCGTGAGGATTTCCACGGGTGTATCGGTGAATTTCTTCGCGATGTCATATGCGCACATTACCACAGCAGCCGCGCCGTCGCTTATCGGGGCGCAATCAAGTGTCCTCAAGGGCAGGGCAATCGGTGGGGACCTGCTGACATTCTCCGGCTTAATCTCCCGCCTGAACTGTGCCTTCGGGTTCAATGAGCCGTGCTTGTGATTCTTCGATGCGACTGCTGAGAGCATCTCTCTTGTCGTCCCGTATTCGTGCATGTGCCTCATAGCCATCAATGCGTAGAGACTTGCGAATGTTGCGCCGAATACTGTCTCCCATTCTTGGTCTGCCGCAGCGGATTGTATGCTGTTTACCTCCTCGTCTCCGACATCGGTCATCTTCTCGGCTCCTCCGACAACTACGATGTCATGTATTCCGGAGGCGATTGACATGTAGGCTTCCCTGACCGCCAAAGCGCCGCTTGCTCCTCCTGCCTCGACCCTTGTGGAAGGGATGTGATTGTCTGCAAATCCCGCGTAGTCCGCGATGAGAGCCGCCACATGCTCCTGCTCAATGAACCTCCCGGCAGACATGTTGCCGACGTATATCGCATCGATTTGCTCCGACAAGACCTTCGCATCATTCAGCGCCTCGAAGCCGGCGCGTATTCCCATATCCCTGAATGAATAATCCCAAAGTTCTCCGAACTCCGTAATGCCAGTGCCAATTATTGCAACGCGCCTCATCTTCATTCCCCCGCCAGAATTATCTTTCCTCTGAATTTCGCATATGTCCCGTAGTCGATCGACTTCAGGTTCGCGAGTATCTCCTTCACGAGCGGTGCAGCTTCTTTCTTGTAGGAATCCATTGCCTCAGTGACCGTAATGTCAAATCCGTCCGAGCCTGCGCCCGAGCCGTACGATACGGCGAATATCCTGTCCCCAGGCCTCGCCTCGTCAAGTATCGCCGAGAGCCCGATTGGCACGGCGCCTGAGTATGTGTTTCCTATCTTCGGGGTGAGCAGTCCGGTCGCTATCTGCTCGTCCGTGAACCCCAATTGCTTCGCGACCCTCTGCGGGAACTTTCCGTTCGGCTGGTGGAATACTGCGTACTTGTAATCCTGAGGTTTCGTGCCGCATTTTTCTAAAAGTAGTTTCCCGCATGAGACGATATGTTTAAAATATGCAGGCTCCCCGGTGAATCTTCCGCCATGGCTCGGATAGACCTGTCCCTCTCTCCTCCAAAAATCAGGCGTGTCGGTCGTAAAGGAATTTGTAGCGTCTATCCTCGCAATCACATCTTTTGATCCGATTAGGAATGCTCCGCCACCCGCAGAAGCTGAGAACTCAAGAGCGTCGCCGGGCGCGGCTTGAGAAGTGTCTGACCCGATCGCCATTCCGTACTCTATCATTCCGGATTTAACTAGACCCATGCATGTCTGTATCGCAGCTGTGCCCGCCTTGCAGGCGAACTCGTAATCTGCGACCGTGAGGTTCGGAGTGGCCTCGATTGCCTCCGCGACTATCGTCCCGCTCGGCTTGACCGTGTACGGATGGGACTCTGAGCCGACATATATCGCCCCGATTTTCTGCGGAGAGACATCGCATCTCCTCATCGCATATCTCGCTGCTTCAACAGAAATCGTGACCACATCTTCATCGGGAGATGGGACGGATTTCTGCTCGATCATCAATCCTTTCCCCAGGCCGACACCGTCCAATCCCCAAATTCTGCCTATTTCGGCAGGGGCGATCCGGTATCTTGGCACATACGCTCCGTAGCTGACTATTCCGACATCCATCCCTTTTCACCAGCTTTTATAATTTGTTCAATCTCTCGATCAGGACAGGAATATCGAGGCTCGTCCTGATGAGAGGAATGTTCTCTATTTCTGCGAGCTTGACAGCCAGCTCGTCAACCTTCTCGGGCCGCTGATAAACGACCATCGCAGGCTTCAGCGGGTGCGCGCGTATCGCTATCATCGGGGAGCGGCCGAATTTCACTCCGGTGAATATCAGTGCTCTCTGGCTACTCCAACCGTATATCTTGAGATAATCGAACGAGTCGAGCGATGTAATCGCCTTGATGCTGTCGATTACCGTGTACCCGTGAAGATGACGGTCGATTTGCACCTGAGGAGTCAGGTTCTCCCCTTCGATCGTCTTAAGAAAATTCGTCATTAGGACATCTTCCGAGAATTCTTTGATGGCAATCACAGCCTCCGCGACATTTGCGAGCGTGTACTGCTTCATCACATGTCCGCCCGCCATCTCGTCGAGCGATATGAGCGCGTCAACAATTCTCTTGACCGTGACTATTCCGGGCGATTTCCTCCTCCCCGCCTCGTAATCGCTGATCACAGAAGGTGAGACATCGAGCTGCCTCGCGAGATCCTGTTGAGAGACCTTGAACTGCTCCCTCCATTTCCTGATGGTCTTGCCAGGTTCGTCTGAGAGGGCGATCTCGCCAGCCATCTTCTCTCTCAGCTGCTCTCGCATATCTGGCTGAAGAAAATATCGATATAAAAGCCTGTCGAATCTGGTAATCGTCAATCGACGATTCAAGTCGGAGGAAGCTGGATCAAACATTGGAACTGGTGAGAGTATAGTGAAGCTGCCACAGTTTCAGATTTTTAGCAATACTAAAATAGAGTCGCAGGGTTACCTTGGTTGCCTGTTCGGGGTAGTAGTCTAGTTTGGTTTATGATTCGTGGTTCGGGACCACGAGGTCGTCGGTTCAAATCCGACCTACCCCACTTCTCAGTTTTTCAGAAATATCACAGAAGAATTCTATTTGTTGATTGGTGTCTTCCAGCCAGTGATCTTGTTCGCGGTATTCTTCGATTCTTCCTCGAGGAGTTCCTTTCTCTTCCTCTCCTTCTCCTCGGAATTTGACTCGTGTTCCTCATCTATCTCGTTATCTCTTGATTTGAATCTCAGCAACTTTGGCATCTTGAACCCCCCTATTAAAATCCTTAAAACATCTTCATGATGATATATTTCGCCGAGCAATCAGAACACGCGGTCGACATGTTGTCTTTCTGGAAGATTAGAAGGAAAAAGTCTTCTTCTCCTTATGAGTTTCAAAGGTTGCGGTCGCGGTCTTCCTGATGCCTTCAGCGATTGATTTTCCGACCCCGTCAACTTCCATCAACTTGTTAGTGCTGGCAGACATGACCGCCTGCACGGATCCGAATCTTTCGAGAAGGCGCTCCGCAAGCACGGAGGTCACGTTTGGAAGGCCTTGAATCATCCTTATCTGATATTGCTCAAGCTGGTCTGGAGCCTTTCGCCTCTCCCCCTCCTTCTTAGTCATCTCGGCCTTGACAAGGGAAGCCAGAAACGCGGCAGTATCGGACGGGCTGTTGGTCGCTATCACAGGTATCCTCAGTTCTTTTACAAGCTCGACAAGTATATCATAAACAGGCAGCTTGTCGGCGATCCCCGTCTTTTTAATGCTTTTCCCCTCGACTATCATGAACGGGCGCCGGTATCTTTCTTTCAAGGTAGCGATTTTCGATAGCAATGCAGGCTTATCAATGTCTGAAAGAAAATCATCTATCGATTCCTTGATGATTGCGATGTCGTTTCCTATCACGAAATCCGTGGATCTTCCTGAGAGCTCGTCAAATTCTATTCCTATTTTTCTGAGATCGAGCATGACTTCGCTGTTCTTTATGCTGTTCCCTTGCAATTTCAATCTGGTCGATGATAAAGCGCTGAAATCAGACAGTAAAGTCTGCGCTTTGGATAATTTCTTCGCCTTCTTCTCCGCGAGGTCTTCCTCAGGAGCCGTCCTGAGAATCTCGTCTATCTCTATCTCTTCGCCCGTCTCGGAGCCGATCTTCTTTGCGACCTTCAGCCTTCTCCTTAATGAATCCAGCTGGCTATGCATCTTCTGCTCTTTCCTCTTGCTGGAATAATTGAACGCCTCGTCCTTCGTCCTGCGAGCCAATATTACGACGACTCTACCAGGGCTGTGCCTTCCGGTCCTGCCTCTCCTCTGAATCGTCCTTATCTCGGACGGGATCGGTTCGTAGAACACGACAAGATCCGTCGAGGGAATGTCCAAGCCCTCTTCTGCAACGGAAGTTGCTACTAGAACATTGAAATCGCCTCTCTTGAATTTCTCAATTATCTCCTTCTGCTCCTTCTGCTTGAGGCCTGTGTCCCTCCCGTGAGTTGCCTGACCGACAAATCTAGCAGGTTTGACATCCGGAATTTCCGACAGCAGCTTTGAAACTTGATCACAAGTGTCTCTGTAATGAGTAAAAACGATTATCCTCGAGTTCGGATTGTTTTTCACCTGGTCCTGAACGATCAGTTTCACCTTCTCGATTTTCGGATGCTCCGCGTTCTCGGAATCGAGTATCCTCCTCACCATCTCGAACCTTGCGTCCTTGACGAGATCCTTCGACGCTCTTGACCCTCCTTTGGTCTGGGCATCGTCGACGACCTTTGCCAGATAATTCCGGAGCGAATCGATACCCTGACTTCTGACGAGGTCGATGGCGTGGTTCACCTTCATCGCCCCCGCCTGAATTGTCAGCGCACGGTACAGATGGTAGTTCTTCTTGTTCGCATTGATCTTCGCCCTAAGGACATTGCCAGCCTCGAGAAGCGCTCTCGTGTTCGGAGGGCGCTTCGCATCGAGCACATGGTACTTCCTCAGCGCCTCGACCTTCTCGTCGAGTATCTTCTTCAGGTGTACGGTGATTTCTTCGGCCTCCTCAGGCACGTCCACCTTGACGAATTCCAGAGCTATACCGTATACATAGGGGGCGACATCCTCATCCATCTCCGACCTGACAGCAATGTTCGTGATCCCTAGGTTCCTGCACACCTCGGTGATTTTATCCATATCGTACCCAGGAGACGCCGTCAATCCGAGGACAAGGGCGTCGTCC
>JAOUEZ010000103.1 GCA_029858465.1 Thermoplasmata archaeon
AGAGCTTTCCCAGCTCTCCGTTCTTGATCTCCTGTGCCTCCTGGATGGCAAACATGAATTCAGCATTTGCATCCGCTTCTCCATTCAAAGCGCCTCTAAGGAGATACCCTTCCTTCGTCTCTCTTACGATCTCCTCAAATTTCCAATCCCCCGGTTCCACGAATGTGTTCCTCATGCGAATTATCGGTTCATCGCTGTATTCGAAAGCCCTTGCGTTCCCCGTAGGTTCTGTTTCATAGAACGCGGCACTCTCCCTGTCGTGAAGAAAGCCCATCATTGTCCCGTTCTTTATGACCTCGACTCTCTTGGTCAAAACACCCTCATCGTCGACCGGCAGAGAGCCCGCTGCGCCTGGCCGATATTCCGATGCGCCGCTGTCGACCAAAGTGACGATGTCGCTTGCGACCTTCTTTCCTATCTTATCCATGGCAGCAGTGCCTGACCTCACAAGATCTGCCTCTACGGTATGTCCTATGGCCTCATGAGAGATAAGCCCGACAAGCCCCGGGTCAAGAATGACCGAAGACTTTCCCCCCTTGAGATGAGATGCGGACAGCAGACGCAGCGCCTTGTCGGCCGCTAAATCTGCGGTCTCCAAGCCGTCCCTTTTCGAGAACAGGTCCTTCCATCCGCCTGTCACGCCGATCGCCTCCATCCCGATGACCGCCTCCTGCCCGGACATGCAGACCGCAGCCACCCTGAACTCGGGCTTAGAATCGAGGAACTCGAAATCTGCACCGTCCGAACTGACAAAGAATTTGTGGTCGAGGCTCTCGATATACGAACATCTGGAGGATACGACCTCTGGGGATTTTGCCCTCATTCGCTTATCTGCTTCGATCACTACCTTCATTTTCTCTTCTATGCTGATATTGGCCAATGGCTCCCTTGCCGGAGATGCGAATTTCCCTGTGGCAAGCTTCGCTTCAGCGAGCCGCTCTATCCGTGATTTTCTCGATGATGAAGTGAGGACCGCCATCTTTTCTGCCGATTTCACTGCAGATATCAAATCCGCAGCATCGGCAGAATTGACACTTGAGAAACCCCAGGATCCATTCTTGAGAACCCTTATCCCGACGCCGGATATGGATGAGGACAGAACCTCTTCGAGCTCCCCTTTCGCAACGGATATCTTGATAGAGTCCCTCTGATGAAATCTCGCGTCAGCATATGTGCAAGTGACAGATTCAATGGCTCTTCTAAGAATATCAATCATTCCAATCAATACCGGCAATGCTGTTGCTGATATTTGTTTGATATGTAACACAACCGAAAACTGTTAATCCGATTAGCAAACTTCCCTGATGTTGTGGCAAGGCAGAAAAGGATCAAGATACGGACAGGGCTTCGAACAGCATCGAAGGTTCAGGAGAAGCAATTGTTGGGCATGGGGAAATGGCTTGCTAATCATCCTGAGGCATTGATACCGAAATGCGAAAATGAGTGCCGGATGTGCAATTTCGATAAGATCAAAAGAGGGATCTCAAGAGCCGCCGAGAGCAAGGACAACCCAATCATCCTGAAGAAATTGGCAAAAAGAGGTGATCATTTGGCAAGAGCCTATGCGGCTGCTCTTCTCCAGGCCAATACGGAGAAGGCTCCCTTCCTTGTTGTTGCAAAAGGCCCCGATGGAAAAATAGCATACATGCACAGCGCCAAGGTTAAAAGAGAGGCACTTATCGGCGTGCAGTATTTCAAAGATCCTCACCTGAGATTGCTCGCCTATTCGGACATTTCTCGCAAGAGGAAATTAGCATTCTATTCGGTCGGGGATTCTATCTATTGCGCTCCAGATAATTCGCCCCCACCAGATGCTTTCATTCAGGATATTGCCAAGCGGCTTTCTCTTTCGAAAAGGGACAAAACCAACTTGACATGCAGCCATTATTCGCCAGAAAGAGGATATTTGCAGATAGATTGGGAAAATGCAGGAATCTCCATCATGATTTGCGAAGAATGTCTCGGCGAGAGAAACAGCCTCCTCGAAATAACCAGGAGAATGATTTCACCCTCAATACGTAAAAGCTTCTCATTTCATGCTCTAATCCGGCTCGATTGTGACAGAAAATGTGCTGACTGCCCGTCGGGTAAAGCATATGAATCAAATTCTGATGATTCGAATGCATATCTCACTGGGAAATATAACGACGAGCAATTATATTCCAAGGCTACCGATGACTTCCTCAATTCCGTCAAGGATTCGGGCTCAAAGATCATAACGGTTGGGAGGAGATGCTTCGGCGATGATAAGGACGCCTTGGTTGAAGCCGTAGCCACGAACAATGCCGAGAAGGAGGCTCTGGCAGCGCTGGCCAAGAGAATCTCCCTCCCCATCATTTTGTCAGAAGGGACAACTGCCAACAAGCTGCTATCCAATTATTGGGGAGAGTACGGAGAGGAAATATTGAAGGAGATTGCGGGCACGGACGCGAAATACAAAGAATCTGATCTGGGCGAAACGAATCCCATGAGCATCATCGAAAAGGCAAAAGCATCATCGAGATCGAAGAGCATCATAGGTGCGCTCCCGGAATACAAATCTCTGGGAAAATATTCCATGTTTATCGATTCTATTGCAAGGGAATTCAAAGTATCTGGAAAGGATGCCGCGCAGAGGCTTGCTGCACCTTCCGGCACGGAAGAGACAAGGCAGAAATCGATCGGTCTCGCATTCAGGATCGCTCTCGGAGAGACGGGGATGGAATGGCAGTACAACAAAGAAGAAGTCGATTTCGCGAGACATCTCTCGGGGAAGGCGAAAACCTTGCTTGGCTCCGATGGTGATGAGTATGACGCCGCCCTCAAGGATTTTCTCATCAATGCAGGGATAGAGGAGAAAGCAATCAGATCTCGTTGAAACGGGCATCGATAACAACATGTGAAACGCCGGGTGAGAAGGATTTGACGATCCTTTTTGACAATATCTCGACAGTCCATTTATCGCCCGCAGCACTTTTCAAATTATCAATAATCCGTCCTGGGAATAGCACATTCGGGCAGTTCTCATGATAGAATATTGTTCCGCCTGATTTCAGACAGCTGAGTGCCTTTGGAAGATAATCTTTAGTGTCCTTGAGATAGCCCATGATTATCGCATCGACTTTTTCGGGAGGATTAAAAGATCTGTTATCGCCAAAAAATGGGATGACCTTCTCTCTGACAGCGTTTAGATCGATGTTCTTTAAAAGAAAATCATAGGTTAATTGACGGATCTCGCACGAAAAAATCATCTTTGGCTTTTGATGGACCGCGATTGGCAACGTAAAATATCCTATCCCTGCGAACATATCGAGCACAGATTTGCCGTCGAAATCGATTGATGCCATCCTGATTCTTTCATCGATATTTCCCGAGGAAAACATGATTCTAGCCACATCTAGGCAATATTTCACGCCATTCTCAATATGTATTGTTTCCGTCTCATCCCCAATCAGCAGCTGCACCTCAGGCAGTCGCTCCTGCCCTGCGATTTTTTCGAGATCGCGAAGGACAGTTTTTGCACCAAGAATCTTAGCATATTGTTCTGCGATGGGTTGACTGAATCCCATGAGATCCTCAGACAACTTGATTATCAGCACATCCCCGACCATTTCCCATTTATCCGGGAATCTGGATAAAAGGTTTCTATCCAATCCAATTTCAAGGAGGCTTTCTCGTATCGATTCGAACGGTTTCTTCCTTTGCGACCTTTTCCTATGCTCTGCATGATCGAACTTTATTCGATACTTCCTGACAATCTCCTCAGGGATATCTGGGATCAATAGAGGGATCATCGTATGAGTATTCGTTCTCTCGATTTTCAAGGATCTATCTACAATATTCATCTTCAATAAGATTTTGAGCGCGTCATTTGTCAGCTCAGAGGGAATAATGGCGTCAGGCATCCTTATCCGATTCTATCAGGAGATATTTGCATATATTGATTCAGTCGAATGATTCGATTTCAATCAGCATCCCACCAGTTTCGAAAAAAAACAATCAATGATGAGAGAAATTCAGCGGATATATGCAATGTTTTTTCATATGGGTTGAGCCAGTCGGGAAATTCTTCTTGAAAAGAATATCGGGCTTCTGGCGGAAACAATTTATTGAAGTTCCCTAATCCTGCCCATGCCCCGATTTCTTTCGGGAGAGAGGTGAGCTGAATGTCCGGCTTTGCCGAGGGATTTAAAGTAAGAAAACCAAGACCGATATTGAACGAAGATGAAAAGAAACAGATTCATGACGCAGCTCTGAACGTTATGGAGACCGTTGGTGTCAGAATACACAGTAAAATCGCCCGTGACTCACTTAAGAAGGAGGGAGCGATAATTGACGAAAAGACATTTGTGGTCAAATTCCCGACAGATTTGACGATGTCTTTGATCTCGAAGGTGCCACAGAATATCGTTCTGGCTGGCAGAGACAAGGAATTCGATTTGCCGCTCGACGGAACACACTGCTACTATACAACCGACGGGTGCGGAATCACTGTATGGGAAAATGAGACCAAGACGAGGAGGCTTTCAGTTCTGCAAGATATTAAGAACACCGCAATAATTGCAGACTGGCTGCCCTACTGCAGCATATATGAACCGATGGTTGTGGCCTCGGATGTCCCTCAAGAAATTCATGTGATTTCAGGAATGAAGGCGGCATTCGATATTTCGAGAAAGCACATAGAGACTGAATCCACCTCGACTCCCGAAGAGGCGAAGCTTCAGATAAAAATAGCAGCAGAAATCGTCGGTGGGATTGAGGAGCTGAAGAAGAGGCACATCATTTCCGCTATGGTTTGCACAATGTCTCCGCTAACCCTTGATGGCAATGCAACAGATGCCGCCATGGCATGGTCAGAGGCTCATGTACCAGTTCACATAACGGGAATGGCACAGATGGGGATAAGCGGACCTGCCACGATACCAGGAGACCTGGTTGTCAATCACGCAGAGACTTTGGCATTGGCGGCAGCGATGCAGGCGCATTCTCCGGGATCTCCCGTAATCTACGGCTCAGTGCTGTCGAACATGGATCCGAGGACAGGTGCATATCTCGGAGGTTCCCCTGAGGCGGTGGTTCTCGGAGCAACATCGCACGAGATGGCGAAATTTGTCAAGATGCCATCGGCATGCGGTGGCATCGG